>NC_018026.1 GCF_000266945.1 Desulfomonile tiedjei DSM 6799 | reverse complement strand
CTAATGCCTCTCATTCTATGTCCACCTCCAGAGGAACCGTTAGTTTTGCCGCTGTCGTCATCATTCTCTCGACGAGATGCCTTACCTCGTTTTCTTCGTCGTGCGGAGCTTCCACCCACAAAGCGTCGTGGATCATCATCACGATCCGGGCTTTCATGTTTCTACGCCGGAAGATCCGGTCGAGCCTTACCATAGCGGTCTTCATGAGATCAGCTTCAATCTGTTGAGTCCACGTCACCCGGAATTGCCTTTCCATCTCTGATGTCGGGCGGCGCGGGAACCGACGCTCTCTTCCGATGAGACTCCGCACAAGCCTTTGCTGACCGGGGAGCTTCTTGATATTCTCCCATTCCCGGTCAAAGAATTCCCTCACTTCGGGGAACCTGCCATAAAACCCGTCGATGTACGATTGGGCGGTGTCGAGATCTATGAAATCAGAGCGGCCTTTGCCCTCTTTCAGCTCGTTGATCTTCTTACACAGCGCCGTAGCCCCCATGCCGAAACAGATCGCAAAATTGATCTCCTTCGCTACGCTCCGATCTCCCAGCCCCAGCCAATCGGAAGTCTCCGTGTGTACGTCTCCGTTGGGGTCGTTGTACACCCGCACAAGCTCAGGATCGGCAGACAGGTGGGCAAGTATGCGGAGCTGGGCTTGTGAGTAATCTGCCTTTACGGACACGTTCCCCGGCGCAGGAACAAAGAGCTTCCTCAATTCCCGGCTGATGTTCTGGACAGCGGGGAAGCGGGCATAGACGCGGGACGTGGCGGAACGTGTTTGACCCCACAAGGGATGAATGCGTGTGTGTCCTGCCCATCGTCGTAAGAATCCCAAATCCCGCCCCGTGTCCCACCAGGCAAGAATCCGTCGCACGAGAGGGTAGGCGTGGGCGATCTGCTCCAGAGGCTTCTTTATTCCTTTCCGCCGTACATACGCAGGGGCGAGCTGGAGAGGAACCCCTTGATTGACCAGAAAACCGTAGACATCTTCGTGTGACGTGAGGTTCACGGATTGCCCGCCGGTGATTTCTTGAGCAAGGAGGGCTAGGGATCGCTCGGTTTCCATCGCCAGCTCAGCGCACTTGAGCCCGGCGAACCCTATTCCCACACGACGCATATCGTCCAGGACGAGCATCAGGGGCAGTTCGATGTCTCGATAGAGCTTTCGCAGATCACGGGACATGAGACCGGGGAGCCTCTCGGCAAGCTGGAAGATCAAACCAGCGTCATGAGCGAGCATCTCCCCGGCCAGCTCCCAAGACGCTTTATCGCAAATATCCGTAATTCTATAAGGATAATCGTGGTCCAAGTACCGCTGAGCCAGGTCAGCCAGAGTCAAAGCCTCCTGTACCTGATAATCTCCGTAATCAACCTCACGGGAGCTTTCGGGATCGAGGAGGAACGCCATCAACCGAGTGTCTTCTATGTGGTTAATATTTAATTGATTATCTATCTTTTCTTCCGGGAGTAAACCCCGCTCATCAAGGAATTCCCAAATCCGCTTGAGCCCGTGGAAAGCGCGAGGCGTGGTTACACGCCGGTAGAGCAACGGACAGAGAGCTATGAACTCATTGAGAGCCAGTTCTACGCAACGGGATTCCTCGGGAGATAGAGCAAACCCGATCAGTACTGTGTCTCGGATTATAAGAGGAGCTGTGAGAGCTACGGTACTCTGGGAATTCAAGGTCGGGATCAGATACTCGGGAGATCTAATCAGGTTCATAACTCTATACTCGTGCTCGGTAATTGAAACTCAGAGGACAACAAGAAAGAGATGGATAGATAGCTATGTAGTGAATAGTATTATTACTTATATTGTTATTCGGAGTGAGCGAGGGACCAGCGCAGGGTAGAGCATGAGAGGAGGGAGCGGGAGGAATAGTAGCTATAGGTATTAATAGGTATGTCTCTCGCCAACTAGCTGAAATAGCGTGATAAAGTGCGTGAAGGTGACAAGTTGCAGTATCCACCTAGTATTTCACCTTCACGATGCGTATCTCCGCGGTTTTACCTGCTTTCGTCTCGCCGGTCTCGATTAGCCCAAGTTTCGTCAATGCCTTTCGGTACGTCTGTGCTGAAGGCTTACTTACCCCGATTGCGGTTGCCAATTCGGAATCGGACACGCTCAGCTTCGCCCCTCGGGTGTTCCGGGCCAACTCTTCTTGTCGGATCAAGAGCCACACATACGCCTTTGCCGCCGGGGAGTTGATCCTGTAGAGGTTATCCGCCGCTTTGTCAGACAGAAACGCATAGTCATCGTCAAATTTCCTGCCGTGCCACTCCTCGAAGGGGCTCCCTTTGATCAGGCCGTGGAGGCGTCCGATCAGCTCTTTCACCTGATGGGTCCGCATATTCTCGTATTCCTTCAGCAGGACGGAAAGAGCCTTCTTGGAGACCTTGCGGCGGTACACGGTAGGCGTCCTGACACCAGCGCCTTTCAGGTCACCCAGCTTCATTCCGAACCATTTCCCCACCTGAGCCTTGGCTGATGCCGCGGGGATTCTCTCAAATACCGTGAGAAGTCCGTAAACATCGACGGGGTTGATCCGCTTTGGGTTCCCCCGGTGCATGGAGCACCACCTCCGCTGACACAGCACGGAGCGGCAAGAAAAGCCTATCTGCCAATCCCATATCCCCATGCGGATCGCCTTCTCATACCAGTCCTGGGTGTCTTTCACCTCAAAGAAGTCAGGCCCGTATTCGCCTTCCACCTTGGCGTAGCGCATCGGGTTCTGGAACTGCCGCACCAGGCAGTCGAAGAAGAGGGTAGGGCCTTTGAGAATCCCGTGCTCCGCGTAACGGTCTCGGAGGAACCCCTTGGTCCGGGCAAGGAATTTCCAGTGCTTCAGGTAATGCGGGTTTACACGACCTTTCTCATCGAACTGACGCACGTCAGGTTCCCACGTATCCGGCCTTGGCTGGTGGGCAGGCACAAAGACGGAGAACCGAAGCCCGTAGTCGTGCCAGACTTTCACAAGCTCATCCCGATCTATTGCGTTATGTTCGGAGTCAGTCATCCCTCGACTTTATCACAAGATTGAATGGGGCGCTCTCCGCACGTTCCTTGCCCTATTCTCTTGCGAAAGAAGCCTTCAGAAGGAAAGCCCTTTAAGTGTCTACTCTGATACCGAATATTACTCAATGGAATACCTGTACCACAGGTGTCTACAACACCGTGATGGTGTGGCAGAACGTGCTGCCATTATCCCCTGCGCGTCACGGCTTTTCAGAGAGTAGGATTATTTTATGAATTACAGGATAGCTATAGCGCAGCTTTGTCTTGACATGACCATAAACATACCATATTCTTTAAGTGCCGTGGGAGGACTGTTTTTACGAAGGGTGCGCCATGGACAAGAAAGACTTCTTAGAGCGTATGCTTGAGCTTGTCTCGGAGAAAGGAAAGAAGTGGAGCGAGATCGCTTCGACCCTCGAAGAGGAGGGATACACCGAATCCGGCAACCCCCTCGGCCCGAACACGATCCGAAAGCGCTATGGGCGGTGGGAAGAAAAGCAGGGCAGGCCTGATAAGGCTTCCATTAAGCAGGAAACCCTTGATGACGAGATCCGGCGTGCGGGGCCGAAGCGAGCCCTTGTCTCTCCCGAGGAACAACCTGAAAAGAGTGGGATGCTATCCGCCAAGGAAATGTTCGAACTCTTGCGTGAATCAATGGAACGAAGGGACACCATGCTGTCCGCACAACTACAAAAAGCCTCCGATAAAGAGTATGACCCGGAAGCAGAGAGGCAGTTGGAGTCACGGTTGATTTCACGCCTTGAGACTAAGATCGAAGAAACGGTGGCGGCCCGTATCTGTGCTGCACGAGAACAGATACGGGAAGAGCTGGAGAAAGCTCTTTCCTCTTCTGTTGCGGCGGGGCTGGAAAATCATCTTGCTTCATTGCTGGAAGGCGTTGAGGTGAAGGAGCGCAGCGCCGGACCCGGCAGAGGGCATAAGGGTTCGAGGATGACGAAGATCTCCGCAACGATTCCCTCTGAAATCTACTACGAGATGAAAAGGCTGGGGGGCATCTTCTCGTCACATCTCGTCGCTGCCTGTGAACTCTACCTACGCGCCCGCGGAAAGTATCCTACCGACAAGGACTAAACTGTCATGCCGCTTTCCAATCCACCAGCCACGCTGAGACAGTTTGATCTATCAGAGCCTTCAGTCTCCATTTCTACGAAGGAGCTGCTTGACGCCTTTTTGTCAGGCAAGAGCCCCAAGACTATTGAGGCATATCGCCGGGATCTGGAAGACTTCAGAGCTTTTACGCAGTCGGATAATCTCCCCCAAACTATCCTACTCTTTATTGCACAGGGCCTGCACCAGGCCAATCATCTTGCTCTCCGCTACAAGACCCATCTCGCAGAGGAAAGGAAACTCCAGCCCACAACGGTAAATCGGAAACTCGCAGCACTCAGAAGCCTGTCGGACATGGCTTACACATTGGGAATGATCAACTGGAAGGTGCGCGTAAAGAATCAGAAAGTATCTTCCGCATCCCGAGATACCAGGGGGCCGGGGAATTCCGCCGTGCAGGGTCTGAAAGAAGAAATTGCGAAAAGATCTGATCCAAAGGGAGTGCGGGACAGAGCCCTTTTCCATCTTCTTTATGATCTGGCTCTCCGCAGAGCGGAAGTGGTATTCTTGGACCTTGCCGACGTGGACCTGTCGGCAGGAACGCTTCGTGTGCTCGGCAAAGGCAGGCTCCAAAAAGAGGTCCTTACCATGCCGACAACGACAAGGAAAATCTTGGCCAATTGGATTGCGATGAGAGGGAGTGAGCCGGGACCCCTGTTCGTTAACCTTCATCACGATCCCGGCATCCGAGGCAAGCGCCTCTCGCCCACGAGCCTCTACCGGATCATACGGGAGCTTGGAGAGCGCACGGGCCAAAAGGTTCGCCCTCATGGACTCAGGCACACATCCATCAGCGAAGCGGTGCGCAAGGCCCAAGCCGTGGGGCTGGATGTGACAAAGGTGCTGCAATTTTCGAGACATAAGGACCTCAAGACTCTTCAGGTCTACATAGATCAGGTGGAGAATGCACAAGGGAAAATTGCCGAGCTGGTGGCTGGATGATCTGCTATCAATATGGGAGGGGAACATCTGTCTGCCCCCTTGAACGAGAGAAGGAATCAAGCCAACTCGCCTTTTCACGTCCTCCGCATGAAACCCGTTGCGCCAGGTGTGGTGGGACGATAAGTAAAGTCAGGGGTCAATGTTCACGGCTTTTTTGAGAGAATCTTAGGCGACTTGACAATCCACTGGGAGCCGGTTACCTTTTGTCACAAGTTCTCTGCTAGGGATTTAGTCGCTCCCTGCGGGGACGACGTAGGGAGTTAAGGGACCGTCGCAATGATGTGCCATCCAAGAATTTTCAAAGTCTGGGTTCGGGTGCTAATATGCTTCCTGATTGTGAGTATGATTCAACCGAGCTTGGTCTTATGCTTTGATCATGACGCAGACGCCATTGCAGAAAACGGCCTATCCAGCTCTCTTTCCTGTTCCGCTTCCGAGATTTCCCTTTTTCACCACCCTTTAGATCAAACGATGCCCAGCATGGGCGCAAAATCCTCCTCGATTGGAATGGCCCTTGGAAATCAGCGCTCTACAAGGGGCGCTTCTCTCTTCCGACTATTATTCACCCATTCGTATGCGACCTTTCCAGGGCTTGTGCATCAAGACCATTCTCGTCCAGAGTCTGATCCTCGAGATAATTCTCCCCACAGCACAAGCCGAACCACTGTCCTGCTGATTTGAGCCTCCCCAAGCAGATTCTCTCTATTCTTCGTTTGAGCGATGCGAGTAAGAGTCTGCTGTCATAGCGCCAAGCATCTTTTATCACACCATATTCATGTCTTGGCTATGAGCCTTTAAGTTCGGGCCGAGGACTTCCCTTTTAGCCTAACCGAGGGGATTGCCCTCATGGGTCCCGGAATGTCCGATTCCGAGACGAATAGGCTCGGCCAAGCCCCTGCCATCAGGGTTTCATTGACCTTGATAAGGCTCTGGTCCCTTGGACAAAGAGCAAAATCAGTGAGGAGCGTCAATAAATGACTCACAACCTACGGTGGCGAATAATTTTAATTGGAGTGGTCCTGGCGGTGAGTGCGTTCTTGGTCTATCCGTCGGTGGGACCGGTGCCTTCCTTCTGGGCAAAATATCTTCCCAACAACCCGGTTCGCCTCGGACTGGATCTTCAGGGCGGCCTCTACCTTGTCTTGGAGGTTCAAGCCGATATGGCGGTGGAGGCGGTTGTCGATCAGGGCATCTCTGAGGCTTCAGCCGTGATGAAGGAGGAGAGAATAAGATACAACGACATTCAGAGGACTTCTCCGACCTCGCTGACTGTTTATCTCAAGGACGCGGACCAGGCGGGGCTTTTTGACGAAAAGGTCCTGGACAAACTGCAGAACTACAAAAAGGCTTCCACGTCTCAGACGGACAAGGGCTTCGAAGTCAGGCTTCAGATGGACCAGAAGACTGCGGAAACTATAAAGCAAAGAGCCGTTAAGCAAGCCGTGGATACCATTCGGAACCGAGTGGACGCCTTCGGGGTCGCCGAACCCGATGTCGTGATGCAGGGCGTTGACAGGATAGTTGTCCAGTTGCCGGGACTCAAAGAAGACATAAATCGTGCGATTGACATCATCAAGAAGACCGCTCGGCTCGAATTCAAGCTCGTAGATGAGAAGGGCGATCTGAATGCTGCCCTGAAAGGTGAGATCCCGACCGGAGATGAAATTCTGTATCAAGTAGAGCGCAGTGCAGGAACCGGCGCGAGCAGCCGGAAGCCATTGCTGATTAAAAAACAGATTCTCATGACCGGTGACTCGATCACTGATGCCAAAGTTCAGCCGGGACAGGCGGGCGGGATGATCGTTCATATGGATTTCAATCGAACCGGAGCTGTTCAGTTTGAGAGGATAACGGGGGAACATGTCGGTGAACGACTCGCCATAATCCTTGACAACAGGGTCTATTCCGCACCGGTGATTAAGGATCGCATATCAGGTGGCTCTGCCATAATCGAAGGCACTTTCAACCCGGAAGAGGCCAGCGATCTGGCTCTCGTGTTACGAGCAGGTTCGTTGCCCGCGCCGGTGAAGATCCTGGAAAACCGTACAGTCGGTCCGTCTCTCGGCGAGGATTCTATTCGGCTTGGGCGAAACGCAATATTGCTCAGCCTATTTCTGATCTCCATCTGCATGGCGTTTTATTACAAGTGGTCGGGAGTGGTGGCTGATGTCGCCCTGAGCTTGAACCTTCTGCTCATTATGGCTGTCATGGTTTCGCCGGGCTTGCGTGCCACTTTGACCTTACCGGGTCTTGCCGGTATAGCCCTGACCATTGGAATGGCAATTGATGCAAACGTCCTGATATTTGAGCGGGTAAAAGAGGAACTGCGCGGCGGGAAGTCCGCCAAGGCTGCTTTAGACAATGGTTATGACATGGCGTTCAAGACGATTCTCGATACCCACGTCACGAACATCTTGACTGCCCTTCCTCTCATACAATTCGGTACTGGGCCGATCAAAGGCTTCGCAGTAACCCTGTGCATAGGGCTTCTTATCTCCTTGTTCACAGCATACTTCATCACCCGCACGATCTTCGATTACGCCTTTCAGGTTAAGCGGATCAAGAGCCTGAGCATATGATCAAGATATCTCACCCGACGCTGACACGAACGGTATTTCTTGAACATCCGTTCGATTTTCAGAAGGATTGAACAAATGGATCTTATAAAGCCGAACACCAGCATCAATTTTCTTGGCAATAGGTACTACGCCTACGCATTCACAACAATCATGATCATCCTTTCCCTGGCCTCCATTCCTATCATGGGATACATGAAACTGGGAATAGACTTCACCGGCGGGACAGTGGTTCAGGTGAAGCTCAACAAACCGGCGCATACCGAACAAGTAAGAGAGGCACTCAAACCACTGGGTGAAAATCTTGCTGTCCAGGAGTTTACTGGCGCATCGGGTGACGAATTTGTCATTCGAATGGAGCAATCCGAGGAAAGCGCCGAGAAACTGTCTCAACAGGTCAAAAACCTCCTGGAAAACAAGATTGGTAAGGGAAGCGCTGAAATCCGTGGCGTGGAGGTTGTCGGTCCAAAGGTCGGAACGGACCTTCAGGAATCCGCCATCTGGGCCACCGTCATAGCGCTCATCCTTCTCCTCATTTACATGGCTTTTCGCTTTACCTTCACGATGGGACTGGCTGCCGTTGTCTGTCTGTTGCACGATTTGTGCATATTATACGGGTTCTTCGCCTGGACCGGGAAAGAGTTCAATTTGACGATTCTGGCGGCAATGCTGACTGTCGTAGGATATGATATCAACGACACCATCGTGGTTTGCGATAGAATCAGAGACAATCTGAAAGTCATGAAGAAAGCGCCCCTCATTAAGGTCTTCAACGCGGCCATCAATCAGACGCTTTCAAGAACGTTGCTCACCAGCGTCGGCACTCTCCTTGCGGTGGCAGCTTTCCTCGTCTTCGAGACGAATGTCCTCAAAGATTTCGCCTGGGCGCTTCTGGTAGGAATTGTCTTTGGGACCTATTCCTCAATCTTCGTCGCCTCTCCTCTCGTCTTGGAGCTGGATCGGATTCTACCAGTGAGACGGGGGTGACTTACAGCCGCTTAGGATCGCTCGCACAATTGAGTAGCTCACAATGGATCGGGACATGACCTCGAAATCTGGTCTCTCTGTGTTATGATCCCAGCGCCTCAATCCAATGCTCTCTAAGAGCGTTTGCACGTAGCGTAAAGGTGATTTGGAGACGCTGAGGATGCACCATTTGGAAATAATTGAGATTCTCGCCATAGGCCTTCTTGCTGCGCTGGTCCTTGGCTTTGTCAGTCATCGACTCAAACTATCTCCGATAGTGGGCTATTTGCTTGCCGGGATTATTGTAGGACCCCACACTCCGGGGTTCGTCGCCGATCCGAATCTTGCAGGGCAACTGGCCGAAGTCGGGGTCATCTTGCTCATGTTCGGTGTGGGGCTGCACTTTGATCTGACAGATCTCCTGAGTGTCAAAGGGATCGCTGTTCCGGGTGCCATCGTACAAAGCCTGATTGTCACGGTCCTGGGTACATTCGTGGCTTTGGCTTTCGGTTTGTCGGTAGGCACCGGAATGGTGCTTGGCCTGGCGCTTGCCGTGTCAAGCACAGTAGTAATGGTGCGGTGCCTCTCGGATAATAGACTGCTCGATACCGTCCACGGTCATGTCGCTGTCGGATGGTTAATTGTCCAAGACATTCTAACCGTCCTCGCCCTCGTCCTTCTGCCTATGGTGACGATATCGTTTGTCGGTGAAGAGAAAGGAGCGGTGCTGACCTCATTGGGCATAGCGGTCGGCAAACTGGTAGCTTTGGGGGTATTGATCCTTCCTGTCGTGGGAAAAATCGTTCCCTGGTTGCTCTCCCACGTCGCTCGATCTCGCTCGCGGGAACTCTTCACGCTCACAATTCTGGTGTTGGCTTTCTTGATTGCGGCTGGATCTGCCATGATCTTTAACGCTTCCGTGGCTCTCGGCGCATTTCTGGCCGGAATGGTGGTTGGTAAGACCAGAGTGAGCCATCAGGCTGCAGCCGATATTCTCCCGATGCGGGATGCTTTTGCGGTCCTGTTTTTCTTATCCATCGGTATGCTTTTGGATCCGGGTTTTCTTCTGATGCACCCCGGCCTCATCGCTGCGTGTTTTTCCATGATTGTAGTGGTCAAGACCCTCGTCTCGTGCCTTCTGGTCCTTGTCCTCGGGTACTCTGTTCGTACAGCCCTTACCGTGGCAATCGGCTTGGCTCAAATCGGGGAATTCTCATTCCTGCTGAGTCAACAGGCGCAAAGCCTAAACCTAATGCCTCAGGAGGGATTCAGTGTCGTAGTCACATGCGCTCTGATTTCGATTACTCTCAATCCGTTGCTCTTCAAGGCCGTTGATCCCGTGGAAAACTGGCTGCGGGGCAAGAAGAGGCTCTGGGGGCTTCTAAACTATCAGGCGGAAATGAAAGCAAGGAGTGCCAACATTCAGACCCAGACGAATCTTCTTCGGCACAACAAAAAGCCCCTGGCGATTGTCATCGGCTACGGACCCGTGGGACAGCGAGTATCAACGATACTGAGAGAATCTGAGATTCAGCCCATTGTCGTAGATTTGAATGTGGATACCGTCAGCAACCTGGTATCTGACGGTCACCCGGCGATATATGGTGACGGGAGTCACCGTGAAATCCTGACGACAGCCGGAATTGAAAGAGCGAAATACTTGCTTATCACGGTGCCGGACCTCACAAGCGCCATTGCCATTGTCACGACTGCGCTCGACCTGAACCCAAAGATCAAGACTCTTGTCAGATCCAGATTTCTCTACGCAAAGCCTATTCTCGAAGGTCTGGGAGTCTCGGCCATCTCCTTTGAGGAAGAGGAAGTTGCCAGGGCTATGACTGAAGCGCTGGCGAGTGAGGTGAGTAATTCGGCAGAGCAAGAGGATGAATGGTAGTCATTCCTCAGCTCGGAATGTGATCAAAAATGTGTCGTGAGCGCATGTCATTTCCGCGAGCTGTCTTTGATTGCTTTGCCACGGGAGACAAAGGAAATGCCTTGCCCTGACCGAGTACCCGCCATAACGCCTTCAACAATTGGCTCGTTCACTTTACTCGTTGATTTCCATTTGACCAGAAACGATGCTCCCAATCCTCCGGCTGTATCCAATTCGCTGACAAAGAAGTCTGTTGAGGCCAAGGGCTTAAGTTCGATTGGCCTTTCGACGTAACCTCTGACCAGATTACCCTCTGTGTCATGATAATTTGCTGAGAGAATCGTAATCGGGTGGGTCGGATCTGTGTTCCGAATACTGAGGCATATCCCCAAGTCAAAGGTATGCCCCCTCACAACGTAAATGTGAGAATAAACCGGCACGTAGACCGTCTGCCCGTCGGATAGGTTGAAGGATTCGGCAAAACAGTCTCCGGGGCCAACGCAATTTCCCACCATGACCAGCATTCCGAAAACGAATATGAGTCTCCTTGATGTCCTCATCTTTGTTTTTCACGCCCCTTTCAATCATTCTTGAGATTCCTGGGTTTTCTCATGGACCGGTCCTTCCGACATGGTTTACGTACTCTAAACGCCATTATGGTACGTAAAAGGACGTTATCTACGGAACGCGGACATCTTATTGGGCAAGGTTGTTATTCTGAGTAGGCACTTTAAGTGCTTACTCTCTTCTTGTCTCTTGCGCAATACTTTTCTTACCGTTCCAATCAACCAAACGGCCAATCCTCAAGCGGTATCTCCACCGGTTCCGATTCAGCCAGCCGCTTCAATACGCGGGGAACCGCCTCGTCCTTGAGCCATTCCTGCACGTATTCCCGAACTTGGAGATCCGCCGGTAGCATCTGTTGGAAGATCGACTGGTCCATGGATGGATGGAACATGCTCTCAAATACCGGCTCGTAATCCGCCGGATCTGTGGGAATGGACTTCCAATCGATGGGAGATCGGACCTGCAGCCAATGGTCTCCCACACGATAATTCTCCTGCTGCGTGATCAGCGCTACCGCTTCGTTGACCAGCCTCCCGGCGAATGTGTAATAGAGTATGCCGGGATCGCCGGGACACTGGGGAATCTGGTTGAATTCGCACAGGATCTGCGCATCCTCCCTCGCTTGTTTCATGCGCTCGCGCATCTGGGGCTCTAACAGCTCATCCGGGAACTCCTTCGCATGGATCATGCCCCACATAGCTTCGTTGAGGAAGGTCTCGAATCCCCGCCCCTTCCCGGCATACTGGAAGGTTTTCGTCTCCACTCCCGGCGGCGGCTCGGCAGGCAACAGTTCCAAGCCCTCCTCCGTGATATTTGTCACCTTCCACTGATTCGCCGCGAACCTGACGTAATCCTCCAGCTCTATGTTCTCAAGGCTGAAATGCGGCACCTCCCCGAGTATTTCCGTACCGCTCCTGACCTCCACCATGTGCGCCTCGATGGGAAAGTTGCCGTAGATGCGTCTCTGCTTAAAGAGTTTGTGAAGCCCTTCTCCCGGTCCGTACTGTTTCATGAATTCGTGAGAAGTAAGATAATCCGTGCGGGCGAGTTCAGAGAGAATACGTTCGACCGTGGCGCTATCCACGTACCGAAGCTTCTCAAATGTCTCGGAAAGGCTCTTGACGCTGACGTATTCCTGCCGGGACCCGATTATCGACAGACACTGCTGCGCCACGGCTCCATACAACTCGAAAGTTTCGCATTGGGCGAGATTGCCTTTTCGGGCGGCATCGACCAATACCAGATACCGCAAAGCTTCCGTCACCGGCGCAGGAGCCCCACGATCCATTCCGACAAAGCAGACCGCTACGGTCTTGTTGGAACGCCTGTTGCCTCTTCCGATACGTTGCAAAAAAGAATCTGCCCTGGACGGCACGCCGCATAGGAGCACCGCGTCGATGTCCCCTATGTCGATGCCCAGCTCCAGGGTGCTTGTGGCATTGCACAACGCGGTCTCAAGGACTTGAAACCTTTCCTCTATGTCTATCCGTGTTTCCGGGGCCAGAGACGAGTAATGTACAAACACCGCTCCTTCCAAGTGCTTCTGCTCGGAAACCGCCTCAGCTTGATCCTCGCAATCCTTCCTCCGGTTGGCAAAGGCGAGGAGTTTGCATTTGCGCCCTGTGCTGAGTTTCTCCACCACCGACCCGAAATCAGCCGGACGGACCTGAGCGTCTATGGTGCGGTGGGCAGGGAAATTGAGGATCTCCATGTCCGCTCCTTGCCCAAAGAAGAACCGTCCCACTGCCTCAAGGTCCGCAATAGTTGCGGAGAGAGCCACGAGTTGCAGTGGGGCCGGATCTACGACCCTCCTCAATCGCTCAATGAGGACGGAGAGATGGACGCCACGTTGGGTATTGTACAGGAGATGAACTTCGTCAATGACCAGAGCACGCACGCTCATGAGAGCCGGGTCATGTCGATACAGCAGCACATCGAGGGATTCAGGCGTAGTGATGAGGACGTGGGGAAATTTCTTCCTGCCCTTGAGATCGTCCCGGTCACCATGACGAATACCCAGGCGCAGATCCAACTTATCTTTGATAGGACCCTCAAGCCTTCTCGCCAAATCGTTCACGAGAGCCTTTGTGGGAGCGACATAGAGAATTACGGTTGCGTTGCTCTTCTCGAAATCGTTCCAGTACTTACTGACCAAAGGTGTCAGAGCAGCCTCGGTCTTTCCAGATCCTGTCCCTGAACACGCCACTACATGCTTGCCTTCAATGATCGGCTTGATGGCTGCCTCTTGAACGGGTCGTAGAGAAGGAAAGCCTCCGAAGAAGGCATTATCTACGTTCTGATCCAGAAGTTCTCTTGCGCTCATTCCGTGTCCTCGTATGCTTGATCCAGATGCTCCACAATGGCTTTCACTGTTTGACGGGTTCTGTCCGCCTCCGGCGAAGCCGAGAGCCTGTCAACGATTGTCTCGATCTCGGGCAAGGCCTCTTTCACCTTGTCTTCCCATTCGTATGCCGTCCCGTGGACCTCTGCGATCCTCCCCGCCAGTTCCTTCAACTCTTCAGCCCCCAACGGGCTGATGCGGAAGCGGGGAAGGCTCTCCAAAGGCGCAAACTCTTCGGACCACTTTTCCCTCTTGACAAGGAGTTCACGACACTTCTGCTCAAAGTCCGGCGTCACGGCAAAGAAGCTCTTTACGCCTATTCCATCGGAGGAGAAGAATCGGAGCAGGTTCCTGAAGGCTATCTGCTGCCATTTGAGGTTTCCCAGATTGTAGATGATGTCCTCCACCTCATCGAAGAGAAGGATAAAATCCTTAAACCCTGCGCCTTTCGAGAGCGTGCGAAGATCGCTCAGCGCCGCCCAACTCTGGACGTAACCGGGTTCCTGGAAGTTGAAGGTCCCTGCACGCACGTCCAAGAGCGCCGAGGGGGGCCGAGGATCTTTGAAGTGGGCTTTCATATCGGCAATGAGTCGTCGGTGAAGGTCTTTTCGGTTCGTGTAGTAATTCCACGGATAACTGAGCCAGTCTTCGATCAGGTCCTTTTCCGAATCCCCTCCGCATGACCAGGCTCGTAATGCGATGTACAGGGCAGGGGACTGTAAGAGATCAGAGGAGTCCCACTTCCAATCGTTCGTCAGGCGGGTCCAGAAATTCTCAGGGTCCCGAGAGTACCGGGCATCGGAGATCTGCCGACACAATGTGTCGAAGAAAGCCCTGATGCCCCTTTCCTCCATACCGGGTAATTGAATGTCTCGGAAGACCGCGGCGACTATCTGATCCATTCGGTTGAGCTTCACCTCTGCCGATGAGTCGAGCGTTATGGAGCCAACCGCAAATCCATCAGCCAGAGCCTTTTCCCTGAGGAAGCGGAACAAGTGGGTCTTGCCGGATCCGCTATTGGCCTGAAGAAGAAGTCCACCTTCCCCGTCGAAGAGTCGAGTCAATTCCTCCAGCTCGGTTTGCCTCCCCACGGTGAACAGGCTCACACGGCTCTCGGGAGGAATTCCGTTGCGAAATGCATAAATGACTTTGAGGGCTTCGTTGCGATCCACGGCTATTCCTCCCTGCTCAAGAGGTCCATCACGTCCTCGTACACCTCTTCGGCTGATCGAATCTCTCCTTCCAGGCAGTCCTCGAAATACGGGATAAGAGACCGCATCAATACTCTCCAAAAACGAGGAATCGCCGTATCTCCGTGCTGTTTGGCAAGATCCTCGACATACGCCCCGATTTTTTCTTGAGAAGGCAACCGTGACTCCAGATCATCTTCCTCATCTTCGTAAGCCTGTTTGTAGACTTCCCGTATATTTGCCGCCGCCTGCTTGTAATCATCCAAGCCGATGTAGGTTTTTGCGTCGAGATTCCACACCGGGTCCATGGCACGAGGGGCCTTGTTGTCCCGAAGTTTCCCGATTCTGGTCGCCAGCCCTGAATTGATCACTATTCCGTATTTCGTATTGGTGTAAAAATCCGGCGTCGCTGCATACACAAGGAATAGACCGGGCAGCTTTTCAATTTCGTTCACCAGTTGAAAGAGATTGTTGTACGCATGGACACGCTCGGTGGGTTGCATGAACTGATAGGCCTGGGCAGCCTCATCGAAAAGAATCATCAACCCACGGTATCCGGCAAGCCCGACGAAACCCGCTAAGGATTGCAGCATGGGCCTCGCTGTCTCGCCGGTAATCATCTTGTTCACGTCGAATCTCGTCCTAAACGTCTGCTGAGTCCCCTCTCCGCTGAACCACTGCAGAGCTTCTCCGCGGACCTCCTCTCGAACCGTAGGATGAGAAATAGGGCGGTTTGGCACGTAGGTCTCCCAGTATTTTGCCACGATCTTTCTGAAGTCGAAATCAATGCGGCGATCCTCCATGAGGGCCTGATACACTGTGTGATACTGCTCGTTTGTGATCTCATTGACGGCTTCCTTAGCTCCGGTTACCTGAAGAAACAACGCCTCATCGAGCACTCTGGCGAACGGCTCCGCTTCGGGAGATGCCACGTCCTCATACATGGAAGGAGTTTGGATATTTCTGACGATGGCGGAAAAGACTTTCTCGAACTTGCTGAAGGGGGTCTCCCTGGCGTGCAACTGGACGTTGGATACGAGGCAGTTCCCTTCCATGGCGATCTCTGTCAGGAGCCGGAAGAGATGCGTCTTACCCGAGCCGTTGGACCCGTTGATGAATAGGATGAGCCCCTGGTTGGCGATCTGGCTCATATGGTGCTTTTTGAATCCCTTGATGAGTTTCTCATGTCCCACCGTAAAGAGCTGATAGCCCCATCGGGGGGGCATGCCTTTGCGCAAAGAGGTGATTACGTGTTGGGCCAATTCTTTCGGGTTCATGCCCCCACCTCCTCGAATCGCACAAATCCCACATACGCCACGCTCCCTACCTCGTGGAGGAGCATCCCCGCTTCGTCGTCCCGCGTATGCAACAACTCCAGCCGTCTTGAATCAATCTCAAGGGGTCCCTCTCTGGCCAGTCTGGAAAGATCAACAATAAACTGGTCGCTCTGATAGCCCTTCTTGTCGCTGGCCATTCTTGCGGCTATCCTTCGGATCGGCACGTCGGCTCCATCAGCCAGCTTTTCTCTTTGGATCACCCCCAGGTAGTGTTCCCGCAACTTCTTCAGGAAATACCGTCCGTCGTAAGGACGAGCAAAGATCCGTTCGTGTTCCTCCGCCAACTTTGCAACAACAGCCCCTATATCCGCCGGGAACTCTCCCAGCTTTCTTTCCGAATTGGAAAGCGTTGCGGTTCCTCCGCGATCTATGGTCAGCTCAAAGAAGCCCTTCTCAAACGTGTACACCGGGTAGCGGCTGCTCATGTCCAGCGGCAACCCTGCCTCTCGGCAGGCAAGCTCCAGATAATTCGGGTACCGTATGCGGAGTTTTTTGGCCTGCTCTTGGGCAGCCGCACGGAGTTTTTCCAAGTCCTGAAGGGAAAATGCTCCGGCATCGCACTGCTGCCTGATGAACTCATCCTGTTTCTCCATCAGACTGAGCACATGAAAGGGCCACCCCTTGGAAACGTACTTCTCCAGTTCGGTGGCGATCTTTCTGAATCGCTTGAGCGACTTTATGGCCTGTTCCAGCTCTTCTTGCCTTTCATAGGTATCCATCAGGGCGGATCGAACCGCATGTCTTGCCTCGTCGGGAAAGGATATCTGTTTCGGCATAGGGACACCTCGGGATCGAAGGCTTCAAGACCGACTATCATAGCCCATTCTTATTGGGCAAGGCAATGTTTATGAGTAAGCACTTAAAGGGATTACTGAGAACGATTGACGTTCCGCAATATTACAAAGCTACGTTGGCGTCCCGTAACAGACCTTCATTGCCATGAGGTCAAGGAATTCTGATACCAGCCCTTCCTCGGTCAAATGGATCATCTCGCCTTTAAGATTTTCCCATATCTTGTGAACGTCGCACTGGGAAAAGCATCTCTTTATCCCGCTGAGCATTCGCTGCACATTGCCGGGTTCGTACAGGAGACGCCACCCTTTGATGAGAGCTGCCGGATCGGGTTGTTCAGGCTCAGGCAGAGGAGGCGATGTAGCAGCCTGGCCTGACATTCCGGTTGCTGGAGTCCGCTCCCTCGGCTGAACACAGGGGGCGACGGGACGGATGACCTCGCTTTCACTCCAATGCGATGGATGAGTCTTTGGTTGGGGAGAGTCTTCTGCCGCACATACCGCCGCCATGCCTCGAAGGGTCGCCAGGAAGTAAGCCCCGCCGTTTGTGCCGGATACGGTGGCCAGTGTCTCTCGGGTAACGGAGAGAGCAGCTCGTATCGTTTCTTCGGGGTATTCTCGGATGATGTTTATGAAACAGCCTCTGGAATGGAAGTCGTGGCAGGTTTCTTCGATGTCCTGAAGGAGCAGACGGTCTTCGGGGGAAAGGTTCGGCTTCAGAGGAGCGGAAGACGATGATCGCTGTGGATTCGAGGAATGGACGACGTTTTCGGGGATCGGGGCTTTGGACCTTGGAGTTGGAAGTGTTTGTTCGAGTTTGGTGATCCGTGATTCCAGCTCAGAAATCTTTGACGCGTTGTCGTTCGCTGGAAGGGGGGAGGGAGGGAGTTGTTCTGTACCCGTACTGGGTTGGTGAACGGTACAACGTTTTTGAGTTTTTTCAATTTTCTTTTCTAAAGGATACCGCGAATCCGCGACGGGTGTCAGCTCATTTTCGAGGCGGGCCATCTTTGCCGGACCGGGAAGGGGGACCCAGTAGTTTGATCTGCCGGGCCGGGGAATGGATGCCAGGAACCCCGCCTCTTGAAGCTCGGCCGTCCTGCGCCACACGGACGACGAAGACCACTTCAGGTCTTTGGCAATAGCTTCTTTGCTCCACCAGCAGTATCCACGCTCTCCCGACCATGTGAGGAGTTCTGAGAGGAGGATCTGCGCACCCTTGGATACGGGGAGCCTTACGGCTTGGGCCTTGAGGTCAAGGATAGAAAAAGGGATTGACGAATCGATAGGCGAACTTATACACTGGGAGATCCGAGACATTTTTCGGCTGTCCTCCATTTTGAGAGTTGACAGCCAGAACAAACGGTGATAGGTAACGCCACCAGAATTTGGACATAATTCAGGCGTTAGCCTTTCACATCTTCAGAACCGCTTCTTCAGTTTGGCCGCTGGGAGCGGTTTTGATCGTTCTGGGACTGTGTATGCCAGAAATCTGACGGTAGAATGGCTTTAATTAGTAGGTGTTGAACCCTCCTGTCCCCTCAAACTGTTTTCAAAAGGGGATGTGCCGCGGATGAATATCAGGTTTCAGCCCCATGTCAAGCGCGAAATAAGCTAACCTGTTAAAAAAACAACTAAATCAGATACAGAAAGCGTATCAGATACAAAGAGTAAATCAGATACACGGCGGGCATCTGATTTACTGGGAGTATCAGATACAGGAACTGTATCAGATACAGGTGATGTATCAGAAAGATGGGGGTTCGTGATCCGGCAAGTCAGGTGGTAGGATTACTCTCAATAGGCTCTTTTCCCCCCTTTTGCTTGCTTTGCAGATCCAAGTCACGAGATTCTTCTCCGTCAGAGATGAAATGACCTTTACGGCGGTTGAGTGGGAGCCGAAGCCTACGGACTTCATTACTTCCCGCTGGTTATATTCTACGACACCATCGGAGGGGTACGACTTGCCGAAAGCGAGATCCACCAGGTAGAGGTACAACCGAAGCTCTGAAGGAGACATGGCGGGGAGATGTTCGTGGATTTTGGATTGGAGCGTAACATAAGCACTGAAGAGGGAATGGGAGGACTGGACGTGGCCTGTATCGGATACACGCGGTGGATCAGATACAGGCACTAGATCAGATACGGCAGGTGTATCAGATACACTCCGTGTATCAATACTGTCTCGATTCTTCTTACGCGACGGTCCCTGCTCCAGCGCATCGGCCTTTTCTTTGGCTTTACTCAGGAGTTGTTGGAGGAATTGAGACATTCCAGCAGCTCCTCAGCGACTTTCATGTAATCCTTTGCAGCCAGAGCTTTCCGATCATCCTGAAAAACTGTGACTCCCTGGAGATGTGCCTTATTTACAGAAGTATTCTTGGTTATCGTTGTCCTGAACACCTGCTCTTCATCAAATGCTCGTGTCACCTGCTCCCGGATAATACGGCTCGTATTTGTCCGTCCATCAACCATCGTTAGTAAAACCTTCAGGAGCTTCAGTTTCGGATTCAGGGTTGATTTAACATCCGAAATGGTTTCCAAGAGGCCATCAAGACCTTCCACAGCAAAGATGGATTCTGCATCAATAGGAATGATGACATAATCCGCTATTATGAGCGCGTTCAGAAGAAACGTTCCAAGGTTCGGCGGCGTATCCACTAACACGAAATCGAACTCCTCCAAGGCTGCCCTATCCACCTTCGCCCGTAAGGTCGAGAGCCGCTCAATTTCCTTCATGGATCGTTCAATTTCAAAAAGTTTGAGATACGAAGGCACCAGTTTGACGCCCTTTATCTGACTGTCAACGCAGGTGTTGGAAACAATGGCAGTCTTTTTGGTGAACAAATCAATGACGGTTCGGGGTTGTTCTGACGGCAGGAGTTTGCCTAGAATTCGTGACGAATTGCCCTGAGGGTCCAGGTCTATGACCAGCACCTTCTTCTCACGCATAGCCAGTGCATGTGCGAGAGATATTACCGATGCAGTTTTGCCAACTCCCCCTTTCTGGTTGGCAAAAGCGATGATATGCGCCATGATAGACCCCTTTCACGGGAAAGATACCAAGTGCTGTCGGGGGTTCTTATCCACGATTGGGAGGAAAAGTCAAGGAAATTCACAGCCAGCGCCGACTCCGCTCCGCCTAAATTTGAGAAAAATCCAAGGGCGTTGCATGACGACTTGACATTATAAAGCAATACCCCTAATTAATTAAGGGGTAACGATTGCCATTGTCAAGCCCGTCAGGTGGACATGAAGCTTTTGGACTTCTTCGCTAAACATCCGGTATTCACCTATGAGGAATTCGCGGCCTTCCTTGACGCCGAAGGTTCTCGAAGCGTAAAGACCCGCGACTCGCTCCTTGCCCACCATACGAAGACCGGGCGCATACTCCGGGTCAGACGAGGGTTATATGCTTCGGTTCCTTTTGGAGCCTCTCCTGATACCTTTCCCGTGGATACGTTTCTCCTGGCTGGAAAGATGGCTGAAGATGCTGTGCTGGCGTATCACACAGCCCTTGAGTTTTTCGGAAAGGCTCAGTCAGTCCAAGAAAGGTTTCTCTTCCTCACCGGGAAGGCAATCCGACCAGTGAACTTCCGTGGATTTGAGTTTCGAGGAGTACGCTTCCCAAAGACACTCGTGAGACAGCGACAGGAATTCTTCGCAGTGGATGCTGCTGAAAGAGGAGGGCTTCCGATCAGAGTCACGAGCCTGGAACGAACCCTCGTGGACATTCTTGATCGTCCAGATCTCGGAGGAGGATGGGAAGAAATCTGGAGGTCGCTGGAGTCCGTGGAATTCTTCGACATGGATAACGTCCTGGATTATACACTCCTTTTGGACAACGCCTCCGTAGCAGCAAAGGTAGGGTTATACCTGGAACAGCACCAGAAGGATCTAATGGTAGACGACGCTCATTTAGACCGTCTCCGGCAATGTATTCCAAAACAGCCGACGTATATGGCCCGGAATTCTAAAGGGCGTCTCGTAAAAGAGTGGAACCTGGTGGTTCCCTCACAAGTTCTTGACCGGTCGTGGGAGGAGATCTCTTGAAATTTTCTAGAGAATTCCTCCTTACCGAGTCAGAGTCCACAGGCTTCCGTCCAGAGATTCTGGAGAAAGTCTTTCACCTCATCGGTCTGCTGAATGGCTTTAACAGTCATCCTTTCCTCAAAGAGCGGCTGGCACTCAAGGGCGGGACGGCTCTGAACCTGTTTCTTTTTGATCTTCCCCGACTTTCCGTGGACATTGATCTCAACTACGTCGGGTCTCCTAATCGGGAAACGATGCTGTCCGAGCGTCCCAAGATAGAGGAAGCGGTGATAGCGGTCTCCGGCAGAGAAGGATTGAGTGTTCGTCGTTCAACAGAAGAACATGCAGCCATCACCTTTTTTCTTCGCTATGAGAGCGTTCTCGGTCAGGGCGGTGATCTGAAGGTTGACCTGAATTTCATGTTTAGGGTTCCCCTTTGGCCCTTGGTCAAGATGGACTCACGGCGGATCGGTCCCTATGGGGTAGAAAGTGTTCCTATCCTGGACATTCACGAACTTGCCGGAGGAAAACTGGCAGCACTGCTCGCGAGGAGAGCCAGTCGGGACTTGTTCGATGTCCATGCACTGCTGACGGGGAGTGGTCTTGATCCACACCGTCTGCGCTTGGCCTTCGTGGTCTACGGAGCCATAAACCGGAAGGATTGGAGATCCGTCCAGGTGTCCGATGTGGATTTCACCGAGAGGGAGCTGAAGAAAGAATTAATGCCTCTATTGAGAAAAGAGGCTCAGGAATTGGAGTATGTCACCCAATGGGCCGAACGTCTCGTGGAAGAGACGAGGAAGGCTCTGGAATCATTGCTTCCCTTTACCGAGGAGGAGAGAGAATTTCTTGACAGGCTCTTGGATCACGGGGAAATCATGCCAGCTTTGCTTACGGGCGACGGAGAACTCGCAAAACGCCTCGGTGAGCATCCAGGCCTACAATGGAAGGCCCTCAACGTGAGGCAGTTCAAAGGAAGATAACACCCGGTGCCCGGTCCTGGCAAAGGTGGCGGCGTATCGCTGATAAGTTCCTTGGCCAAAAGGAGACGAAATTGGATCACATAGTGGTGGAAATCTTCACCGATGGAGCCTGCAGCGGCAATCCAGGACCGGGTGGCTGGGCTGCAATCATCAGAAAAAACGGTACAGAAGAAGAGTTGACTGGCGGTGAGCCCGCAACAACCAATCAGCGCATGGAACTCATGCCCGCAATAGTCGCATTGTCATCGCTGAACAGCCCCTCCAAAGTGCGACTCTATTCGGACTCACAGTACCTCATCAAGGGAATGAATGAGTGGATAGAGGGATGGAAGAGTCGTGGATGGAGAAAGTCCAACAACAAGCCTGTGGAGAATCCAGACTTATGGAAGCGCCTAGATGCCATCGCTGCCCGGCATCAGGTTGAATGGATTAAAGTCAAAGGCCACGACAATCATCCCGAGAATGAACGGGTGGATCGGCTGGCTGTACAGGCCATCGAGCGATTTCGGAATTGAGGATAAACCTGGAATCAAGGAGGACGCCTCACAACCTCCGATGCGGTAGTATTATTGAGTAACGTCACTAATGGACGTAGGCACTTGTTCCTACTCCAAGGCTCAGGATTGCCCAAGAACAGGAATCGGGGTGTGAGAAAATAGCCTTTTCCTCACAGAGGCGGGGCAAAAGTCCTCTTTCGCATACACGAAGAGTTTGGTCAAAAGTCTGGAATATCGTGTTCCCATGCGGATAATATCCTTAAATCCTGGAGCCAGGCCGAATATCGCCTCCAGGTGGATAGTGTAGTAAGGAAGCCCAAAAAGTCCCCATTAGTATAGGGGGAGGGGGGTTCTTCAGTATTCATGCCCTCTTTCTCCCATTTCGGTACATTCCGACACGAGGAAAAGTGATGGATTCTTCAGGCCCGAACGGGGAAAACGAGACCTTTTATATAGGTCTCGATATGATGCCGGTCAACGAATTTTATCCCTTTTTCAAGGCAGCAAGCACCTAATCCGGTTATTCCTCGTCAGGGTCTTTGTGGGATATCTCAGGCAGCAAGCCCTCTTTCAGTAGGTTTTGCTCCAGTGCAGACTCCGCTGCCTCAGCTCTTTCCGCTGCCATGCGTAACAGGCCCTCCATCCTTTGCCCGGTCTCATCTACTCGTTTGAGTAGACCGTTCATCCTCATGGCCCTGGCTTTGAAAGTGTTCCGCACGTTATCGAGGAAACTGCCGATTACCCCGGAGTCAGGAGGCAGCACGTTCATTTGGTTCATGGGCTGCAAAGCTATCACATCTGTCACTCTTCTGGCGGTATCTTTCGGCTTCGCCATGTGGTCCTCCTTTCACCATTCCCGACAGTTTTGAGTCCAAGGACATTGAGCACAGTGCCAATCTTCCCTCGGGAAGAAGGCTTCCCGCTCTATGGCGTTCCAGACGCCGTAGACCAGCTTCACGAACCGGTTGCGCTCTTCATCGGTGCGTGTCGTCTCGTACCGCAGCATCTCGGGGCTTTTGGTTTTCGTTACCACGTCGAGCCTCATGTTGATGGCGGGATCGAAGCCCAACGTCTCGGCTCCGAGAGCGTAAGCCGTGAGCTGCATACTGCTTTGAGCATTGCTGTCCGAGAGCTTCTTAGCTGCGGTCTTCAAGTCAACGAGCGTGATGGTACCGTCGGGGGCCTGCTCAATCAGGTCAATGTAGCCCTCGAAGGGTGGCAGCCCACCGAGCGGCAACTGGAAATACTCCTCCACGCCCAGCACCGTGATGGACGGATCACGGCTTTCATGGAACACCGTGAGCATGTTTTTGGCCTTGTCCATGAGGGACTTCTCGCTGTCTCCGTTGAAGAACTTGATCTTCTCGGCCCGCTGCCAGCAGTCTCGGTATACGTCCCATAGCTGGTCGGGTTTCAGCTCGTCACCTTCCAGTCGGGTCTGGTAGTACGCCGCTGCCGCTTCGTGGATCGCTACACCGAAGGCCAGAGACACCGCGGTGAATGCAGGCGGGATCTTGTCCACGTATTGGAACTTGTACCGCAGCGAGCAGGTCAAGAAGCAGTTGATCTGCGAATACGACAAGTGATCGTGGTCTTGTGCGGTCTTCATCTCCTTTTCCTCCCTCCTCTAAGCTCACGGGTGCGGTTGCGCCAATAGTTCCGCTGATGGACCAGGCGGCGTAATTCCCGGATCAGGGTCGTCTTCTTCTTGGGCTTGGGTGGCTGGAATAGGGACATGAATCTGAGCATAGGTCTTCTCCTTTCGTGTGACGGGACGGGTACGCCGACAGCGTGTGCAGTGCGCACCTGTAGCGCCCCGCCTCGGTTGCTCTTGGTTGTGACTGTGTGGTTGACTACGCGGCGACTTCGGTTTGCAGGTAGCTGATGAGCTGAGAGGCGGATTCTCTGGTGAGTTCCTGGAAGGTGGAAGCGTTTAGCGGGCGCAAAATAGACTCGATGTCTTCATCAGTGTAGCGAGCCTTTTTGGTCAGCGCCCAGAGCGCCCTACACTGGGCTTGGGTTACCGTTCCTTTGCCGTTTCCAGCGGGTTTTGTTTCAGGTTTGCTCTCACCCTTGTCCTCGGGGAACACGCTTTCCGGTTCCTTGTCTTGATCTTGGTATCTCCTCGGCTCACCGACAACGTGAGAGACCTCTTCGGCACCCGTGTACTCAACCCCTATCCCGCCGAATCGCAAGGCCCTGGCTATCGCTCGCGTTTCAGCCAGCTCGACCAACGAGTCAGCCAATCTCGCATCTCTCTGGCCCGATGCGGTTCCGGTCCCGTTGAACCTTCCCCTTTGGCTCTCGACTGCGGCCTTTACCACCACGAAGTCATTGTCCAGCCTGACGATTTCGGTCTGGATGCTGATTTGGTCGTTGCTCTCGTGCAGAATCCGCAGTCTGCCGCCTACTACAGGGAATACTCGGGTTTGCCATTCTTGGCCGACCTTGACTCGTCGGCTCACCAGCTCATCTTCTCGAAACTGGCCATTTCCGTTTGCGCTCATGGTTGCGCTCCTTTCTTGGTTTCTCTACTCTTCTTAAGATATAGAGCGCCTGTGATGCCGCACGCGGCTCACATGCCGCCAAGGATGATTCGGATGAGGAGATCCAGCGGCTCCCATATCATGAGCAGGACCACCAGAATGACCACGATACAGTCCATCAGGATTCCCATGTTTCTTTCTCCCTTTTTTGATTCGCTCGGCTAGCATCTCGATACCGGCCTCGATCAGCACAAAAAGTCCCTTCGCCAAAGCCTTTTTCATGCTCCCGCGCCTCCTTTGTCTTTTGATCTGGTCTATCCCTCAAGGAGAGACCCGCAAACCCTCAAATATAGAGAAGAAGGGAAGATGCGGGCGAATGTTGCAATTTTGCCTGTTGTGAACCATTGGCGAATGGAGAACGTCGCGGAGAATGGCTCTCGTTAAGCCTGAGGCGATTTCTCAGGAACGTGTTGCTGTCGGAATCGACACTCGGTTCGGTACGATTCGGCGGAGATGATCCGGTAGGTTTGCGAAATGGTAATTCAGAGCAGAAAGACGAGTTTGAACTCGTCACGAATGCCATGAACGGCAGCATTGTAAGTATTTCCCTGGATGAGCGGGGGATAACCCTTCACGGAAATGCCTTCTTCTCTCAGTATTCGTCAAAGAAAATGGCGATTTTCAGCAGGGGATAACATCTCTGGTAATCCGGTCTCCCGGAACGGTTTGCGCGGTGCGATAAGGTAGGGGGATATCCTCCCACCTTGAAACGAGCATCCCGACAGGTGCCTATTCAAGGGTTGTCTTATGACAACGGGTGTAGGCTTAAGCCCATACCTGAGGCTGACCGGTGCTCACCCCTCAATTTGAGGGGTAAGCTCAACCCTCTGACTGGCAACGACACGACCCAAGGAGACCAACCGTGTTCATATGAGCACGGTTGGTTGATAAAGCCGGTGTTCAAGAGGCTCTCAACCGTCAAGATATCTTGATAATTCAATCTACCGCTTTCCCGAGCCCTAGTGGCATGCCGGTGCCTTTCTATTCCTACCGCATCGCCTTATATATTGAGGCAGACGCAGAATCATGGTAGTCCCTTAAAGTGCCTACTGGGATGGCAGATCTGGCGTAATTATGATTGCGGATGAGCTGCATCACACCAAATTCGGCGCTCAATATTCTCGACTCTTCCTGCTCCCAGCCTGCAAATAGCCCTTTTTCGCTTCTGCGGTTCACCAAGGCACCCCCAGCATAAACAAGCAGTTACACTGACCGAGATGGCATCCTTAAGAGGTGACGGCACCGGATTTTATTAATTTCCTCAAGCCCTCGCGAATCGCCTCCGCTGCGACCGGCTGATTTTTTCACCGAATCGGTGAAATATTGGTAAAAAGCCTACCAGTTGCGGCTTTCGGTGTTTTGGCCATGTTGGCAGCCATAAGCACGCCCTTAAAATCAAGAAGCGTAACTACTTGATTTCCCTCCAACCCCAAACTGGGGTTGACGAACTTCCCTTTAGCTCTGGACAGGGTTACGCCGAACAAGTTGGGCGACCGAATCTGCCCTGCACAAGTAGATTGCAACGGTGCAAGGGGTCCTCAATTTGACGACCCCTTGGCGCAACATCCCGGTACGCACGATCCGCCTCGCAGTCGCCACACACATGGGTAATCGAATTGATTACCCGATGGATATTGTTGGGGAAAGTAGGTGCCTTGATCGGCGCTGTTTCAACAGGCCTCAATTTGAGGACGGTTGTTTCCCTGACATCCGATACGGACGGCAGGTTGATATCATTGAGGAATTCATGTGCTTTGATTGGAGGTTTTCCCCTGACCCCCGATACGAGGGTGCGGGTGATATCTTGAATGTTTTCGGCCACCATAATTTCTCGGGTGGTCCCGCTCGGTGTTCTCGTTTCTATTCCCATTGGACGCCTTTGAGGGGGTGAACAAAAAGTGTACCCCCAACCGCATCTCTATCGAAACAGTTGTTTCCATATGAAGACAACTGACGACATGGCAAGCGGGCAAGGTGGCACCATATGGTGCTAACTGCGCGGCTCTGTCTGACACAGTTGTAAAGATATCTTGACGACTGAAGCCCCGGGATCAGGAGAAATCCCCTGTTGGTCGAGCGAACTCTTAAAAACCTAGTGTGATATCACTGGCATAGTCGTATCGACTACGCGGACGAAAAGC
>NC_018025.1:6290000-6500104 GCF_000266945.1 Desulfomonile tiedjei DSM 6799 | reverse complement strand
GTATTTTTAGATAGATATGACAATTACAGAGTATCACGGACCAACATCTATTTCAACAGAAATCTTCAGAACAGCCGATAGCCTCTAGAAGCCGGTGAAGTTCTTCCTCGGAATGAAAATGCAGTTCAAGCTTGCCTGCTCCGCTTCCGTTTTTTCTGATCCGCACACGAGTAGAAAAATGCCGCGCCAATTTCATTTCAAGAGCTTTGCAGAGAGGATCTTGGGAGACGGAAGATGGTTTTTCGTCCTGATTCTGGTTCTTTTCCTTGTAATTTTGGACGATTCTTTCCAGTTCACGAACAGAAAGCTTTCGTTTTAAGATCTTCTTCGAGAGGCTTAGTTGAGTCGGTACATGCTCCACGGCCAGAAGAGTCCTGGCATGACCCATGGAGAGCTTTTCCTGCCTAACTTCCTGTTTGATGGGATCGGGCAATCGTAAGAGTCTGAGATGATTGGTAATGCTCGTTCGATCTTTTCCAATTTTTTGGGCTAACAGCTCGTGAGTATAGGAAAATTTCTTGATGAGGGTGTCGTATGCTTCCGCAGTATCCAAAGGGTTTAAATCTTCTCTCTGGATATTTTCGATCAACGCTATTTCCAGAGCTTCAGAATCCGAGAGCGCGCGTACAATAGCCGGGACTTCTCGGAAACCGGCCATATGTGCTGCTCTCCAGCGCCGCTCACCGGCAACTATTTCGTATTTGTCAATTCCCGCGGGCCGGACGATAATCGGCTGAATAACCCCTTTTTCCTTAATGGATTGACTCAAATCCGCCAAAGATTCTTCAACGAACATTCTCCGGGGCTGATCGGGGTTCGGAATAAGACTGTCGATGGCAAGTTGCTTGATATCCCGCTCGGAAACTTTCTCATCAAAAAGCCCGTCCGCGGGTAAGAGCGCATCAAGACCCTGTCCCAAAGCCGCACGCTGCTTTTTCGGTATTTCCTTGAGCTTCAGCATCCATAATCTCCTTTGAAAGAGCGAGATAACCGACTGCACCCCGAGACGTAATATCGTACAGAACAACCGGCTTCCCGAAGCTCGGGGATTCGGAGAGCCTCACATTGCGTGGAATAATGGTTTCGAACACCTGAGAACTGAGATTATTCTTGACGTTTTCCACCACCTGCCGGCTCAGGTTGTTCCTGGGATCGAACATTGTCAGAAGAAAGCCTTCAATTTGCAGAGCATTGTTGTACGTAGAACGAACACGTTTTATCGTATTGAGGAGGTTGCTGACCCCTTCCAACGCATAATATTCGCATTGAATGGGAATGAGGACCGAATCCGCGGCAACCAGGGCATTCAGAGTCAAGAAACCCAATGAGGGCGGACAATCAATAAAGATGTAATCATACTGGTTCTTTACATCCCCGAGGCCTTCTTTGAGTTTCCGTTCCCTGGAAGAAAGTCCGACAAGCTCGACTTCCGCGCCGATAAGATCCTGAGATGACGGCACAATGCGCAAGTATTCCAACTCGGTGGATCGCGTAATGTGCGCGACATCTTCATGCCCGAGAAGCAGATGATAAACCGACTGCTCGCCTTTTGCCAATCGTATGCCGAGTCCACTGGAAGCATTAGCCTGAGGATCCAGATCAATGAGGAGCGTGCGCTTTTCGGAAAGAGCAAGACACGATGCCACATTAACCGCAGTGGTAGTCTTCCCTACGCCGCCTTTTTGATTGCATACGCAAATCACGCGTCCCATTTTTGCTAACCCACTATATATAGTGTCTAGAGATCCGGGGAATCCTAATATCACAAAAGAGTCTCGGAACCAAGCAATCACTGTCTTTTTGTAGAAAAAGTTTCACTTTCCGTGA
Organism: Desulfomonile tiedjei DSM 6799; assembly: GCF_000266945.1. Taxonomy (NCBI): domain Bacteria; kingdom Pseudomonadati; phylum Thermodesulfobacteriota; class Desulfomonilia; order Desulfomonilales; family Desulfomonilaceae; genus Desulfomonile; species Desulfomonile tiedjei. The sequence continues at coordinate 6,498,277 of NC_018025.1, read as the reverse complement.
ATACGTGAGAATACGAGTATAAGCGATTGCCAAAATTCTGACCCTTATCCCACGCTCGAATACAAGATATTAGTAGGGACCGGCGTCCCTGCTGGTCCATTTCATATATATTATTGATTATATTAAAAAAGTGCCGGCACGGAGGCCGGCACCCACCAATACTTCTATCCTCAATCGGACATTAGTTTTGGGGTTGCTATACACAGAGCTCACCTCCAGGACTATCATCTTTCGTCACGGACCTTCCCTGAACAGATTCTATGAAGACTATACGGCTTTGAGCGGTTGGCGGTAGCCCTTTTTATCTCCAACATTTTATGCTACGTTTTCGCAAGAGGTGCATGTGGATTTGCGCGAAGATTTGGACAGGAAAGACTGGGAAGCGATCTGCCGCAAGTGCGGCCGATGCTGCTATGAAAAAGTGGACCTGGGTGGTGGTGTAATTCGCTACACTGATGAGCCCTGCCAGTATCTGGACACCAAGACGAATTTATGTAAGGTGTACGAGAACCGTCACATAGCGGAGCCGGATTGTATAAGCCTGACGGAACATCTGGTGAGAACTCTGAACTGGTTGCCGGACGAGTGTGCATATCTGGAATACATTCGTTATAAAGATACGTTAACCGCTGTTCGCGGTGCAGAAAAAAAGCGAAAAAGAGGCAGGAACTCGAAAAGGAGACACTAAATGCCCGTAAAGACATTGAATGTTAATGAAGATATTCTCAGTGCAAACGACTTACTCGCGGAAAACTTGAAAGCCAAATTCGACAATTCTCGAGTATTTGTGATGAATCTCATGTCATCGCCGGGAGCAGGAAAAACATCGCTTATTCTCAGAATTATCGAAGCATTATCCGATAAGTTCAAAATCGGCGTTATAGAAGGTGACATTGCTTCCGACGTGGATGCTCAAAAAGTGCAGTCTACCAGTGTAGATGTGGTACAGATTAATACAAAAGGGGCATGCCATCTTGATGCAAACATGATCCTTTCTGCTGCCGGGAGTCTCGGCCTGGACGGAAAGCAGTTGGTGATTATTGAAAACGTCGGTAATCTCGTGTGTCCTGCAGAATTCAAACTGGGAGAAGACGTTAAAGTGATGATTCTTTCCATTCCGGAAGGTCATGACAAGCCGCTGAAATACCCGCTCATGTTCACGGAATCAAATGCCCTGGTTCTGAACAAAATAGATCTTCTCCCTTACACTGATTTCAGCATGGAGGAATTGCGCAAGACAGTCTTGGCCATGAATCCATCTATCCAGATCTTTCCCGTTTCCGCCAAGACCGGGGAGGGCATGGACAAATTGACTGAATGGCTGGGAAACAAAATCTCCGCAAAGTAAGGGATCTTGTTCGAAAGAGCTGTGTCTCAAAAACGATGTGGATATGAACTGTCTCGAATCGAGTTCCGTCGCTCGCGTGTTGATATATGCACCAAGCAGAATATTCTGGATTACTTTACTATTGAGAGCTTCGAGCATAAGAGAAAGAAGGAGCCCTAAATGGAAGCTCTCTGATGCAACAAGAAGTAAATGAGGATTTGCTATGCGCAGTTTTGGTATATTAAGAATTTTTTCTGAAAGGGAGAAGAAACCACTGGCGATTCAAACTCGTCTGCCGTTTTCCATTTTGACGGCCATTTTCCTCTTTTCTATGACAGCTTCAGGAGCTCATGCTGTATCAATCAAAAATATGTCGGATCAACAGATCGCGCGCGAAGTCAATGCCGAAGGAAATAAGGTTATCATTGATGAATTCCTGAAGCAGGAATTACGCGATCTGAACCAATACGCTACCAAACCTCTTTTGCGTGCACATCCTTCGCTCGATTTTTACGAAAAACAAGCCGAACGAAGCCCTCTCAACAGCCTGCTCTTCCTTGAGGAACAGGTTCATAAGCTGAGAGATGCGCAAAGAAATATCGATTCGCTTCCCTACTCTCTCGCGTTTTCTTCCGAAGAAAAGAAAAAGGTTTTGGGCCTGAAACCCGTTGCCGACAAAATCGTATCCTATGGCATCCCGCTCATGAAACGAGACTTCATGAGAGTCGTAGTTGCAGCAAAAGAATTGGCGGATAAGAAACGCAAACACCCCGTTGAGCTTATGAAAGATCCGAAATTCCGGGATGCGATTTATCGGGAAGTAGAACCGACAGCAGCGGAGTTGGACGAGGAAATGGGGAAGCTTTCCGAAGGCGATCTTATCTGTATGCAGCTTGGCTGGGTCCTGGAAGATGTCACCATTACCCGACTATGGCTGGTCTTCAATGATAATAAGCTCCCTAAGAGGAACGATTACATGACATTCCGGAAAAAACGAAGTGAATGGTGGCAGAAGAGACTCCAGAGAATTTATTCCTCTACGACCGACGAAAGAGCCTCTGCCAAAACCAAGACCTCCACACGATAGCGTGAAAATTCCGGCTGTTCTCAAGAGAGGCAATGAAATCTCTCCTGAACCTCGTACATGTAAGCAAACGTTTTCATAACGGCGAGGGTAGCGAAGTCTTCCCTTTGAGGGATGTGAACCTCCGAATAGAACACGGGGAACGCATCATCCTCCTGGGAAAAAGCGGATCGGGAAAGACCACGTTTCTCAATCTTGTCGGAGGAATGGATTCTCCAACAGAGGGCAGGATCTTTTTCAACGGCAACGAGATCACAGGTCTTTCTACCGTAAAGCTTGCAGAGTATCGCAGGAGAGATGTCGGTTTCATTTTTCAATCGTTTAATCTGTTCCCGACTTTGACGGTGGGAGAAAACCTGATGCTGCCTTTGGATCTCCTGGGCGTATCTCAGGAATCCAAAGCCAGAGAAATACTCTCTGCGGTAGGGCTTGACGGACAATGGGATAAGTTCCCGGAACAACTATCCGGAGGCGAACAACAACGTGTAGCCATTGCGCGTGCTCTCATCAAAGAACCCCGATTGATTCTTGCTGACGAACCCACGGGTAATCTGGATTCTGAAACCGGAGACCGCATACTCTCCCTCATATACGAGATCTGCCGCGATCGTCAAACTACCCTTATCATGGTGACCCACAGCTCCGAAGCTCTCTGGATGGCGGACAGAAAATTTCGTCTGAGCAGAGGCAGGCTTCTCCAGGAAGACAACACTGCTCCTAAAGAACTCGATCGAACCTGAAGTTTAGTGTTCGGCAGTAGATCGAAATCGATCTCGATAGAAAAATCACAGGGATGACAACAGGAATCCGGACCCTCCTGAAATTCAACCTGAAATATTACCGGCGCCATGCTGTCCTGGCAATCCTCTGTACTATGGGAATATGTCTCGGAGTAGGCATCATCGTGGCTGTCGAGTTGATCAACAGTTCCGCTCTGGCTTCTTTTGCTTCTTCCGTGGAGTTCCTGGGAGGGAAAGCAACGCATTCTATCATCTCCGGATATGGCAGAGTCGACGAGAAACTCTTTGCTTCTATTTGGAAACATCCATCCGTACAAGTGGCTTCTCCTGTTATCGATGTGATGGCCACCAGCCTGGAAACGGGTGACGAATCCATCCGTTTTCTTGGGATCGATCCGTTTCTGGATGGAGAACTCCGCTCATTTACACCTTCTCAGGGTGGGACAGAACCTTCCGCGTTCATAGAATTCCTCAGCGGACCTGTTCCGGGAATTTACCTGACAGGGGCTGTCATGGACAAATTCAACCTGCACGAGGGTAATACAATTACCGTGCTCACAGCCGGGTTGGAGAAGAAAGTCAAAATTCTGGGGAGGATTCCCGGAGCGAATGAAGGTCTGTTGACAGAAAATCTTGCGATCATGGATATTTCTGCTGCTCAGGACGTGTTCGGCAAAACAGGATACCTGGATCGCATAGACATAATTCTGAAAGGTGATGCCGAGAAATTCCGAGCAGACTTGCCGGATGCTCTGAGACTCACCGATGCGAGCACACAAAAATCCACATTAACGGCAATGCTGTACTCATTCCAACTGAATCTTGCAGCTATGAGTCTTCTGGCTTTGTTCGTCGGAACGTTTCTGATCTATAACTTCAGTATGTTTTCTGTCCTGTCCCGGAGAGAAGACATGTCGTTACTGTTGACACTTGGGACCGATAATCGCGGCCTGGTCGCAGCTTTCTTGCTGGAATCCATCTTGCTGGGAGCGGTCGGCAGCGTCCTCGGAATACTCTTTGGTTATGCGATTGCGTGGTGGAGCATTGCCAAAGTGTCTTCTACAATCACCGACCTCTACTTTTACATTCAAACTGCCAAAATCGAACTAACGCTACATATTGCGCTTATCGGTATCGCTGTGGGCTTTCTTGCTACACTCATCGGCACTGGTTTGCCCGCCCTGGAGGTGGCTTTCACTCCGCCCATACTTGGACTCAAGAGGCAGTCTATAGAAGATCGTGCGCACAACTTGAAACGCGTACTGTTCGTGCTGGGATTGCTTTGTTTCCTTTTATCACTGGCGAGCGCCTGGGCTTCCCGGTTTTCCATATTTTGGGGATTTGCCTCGGCGTTTGCCATGACACTGGCGTTTGCACTCTTCACGCCCGGCATTCTGTCTCCGCTCTGTCATATTCTGGGAACGTGGCTCAGAAAAGGGTTCCGTTCGCTGGAAGGATTCCTTGCTGCACGGACCATACGAGCCTCCTTGAGCCGAACCAGCATTTCCGTGGCAGCACTGGCGGTCGCGCTGTCCATGACCGTTGGCGTGGACACGATGATCTACAGCTTCAGGAACTCGGTGGATGCATGGCTTGAAGGTTCCCTCCAGGGAGATCTGTATATTTCTCCTGCGACAACAAAATGGGACCATCCGCTTCCAGAAAAGCTTATGGAAGATCTCGCCAAAAATCCTCAAATTCAAGACGTGGAGCGGTATTCCACCCACGAAGTGTATCTCGAGGGAAAACCGGTGCGATTGCGCATCGTAGATGCAGCAGTTCTGGAGCGCCATTCCCGTTTTGTGTTTCTCAGAGGAAAAGAAGACCCTTGGACAGCTCTGAAGAAAGGGGCAGTGTTCATCTCGGAACCTTTGTCTTTTCGTTTTAACCTGAAACCGGGAGATACGGTTGACCTGCAAACCCCCGAAGGGAGCCGCTCCTTTCCGATTGCATCTGTGGTGCGGGATTATTCTTCGGATCAGGGTACTTTGCATATAGATCGAATCGTATATGAGCAGATCTGGAGAGATCCGCGAGTCCAGTCTGTCGCGATTTTTATGAAGCCAGGAGTCTCACCGGAACCGGTGCGCCGTTCGATCATCAACGATTTTCCGGGACTGGATCGAACCATTGTTTCCAATACCAAGATGAAAGAAAATGTGCTGGTCATTTTCGACAAAACCTTTGCTCCCACAGCAACCCTTAAAGGAGTCTCCCTCATGGTAGCTCTGCTGGGAGTAGCCACTGCGCTTATGGCCATATTGTTGGAGAGATCGCGGGAAATCGCAGTGCTTGGTTATCTTGGACTCACTCCTGGAGAAACGAGCAAAATGAACGTATACCAGGCGCTCATTATGGGGCTTGCCGCCTACTTAATTTCTGTTGTATGCGGAATCATACTGACTTTTATCATCGTGTACGCGATAAATTATCGATCGTTTGGATGGTCCATCGATATTTATGTGAACCCGTGGGTATTCGCCCGCACGTTCGTATTGACCGGAATAGCATGTGTTATCGCTTCGCTGTATCCGAGTATCAAGCTCTCACGAACTCCCGTGGCTGGCATTGTGTCTGACGAATAAATAGAATTTCCTACCTGATTTTCCTCTTTGATTGTAATGCTGGACTGCTATACTGATTCGCGTGTTTCGGATAGAGTTTAACGGATGTGCATCGGGGGAAAAAATGAGCACGCGAAAGAGGGCTTTGCCCAGCGGATGGTATCCCGAAAGTGCGGAACAATGTCGTCGAGAAATAGAAGAGTTCTTGACCGGATTCAAGGCTCCGGCCGGATCGTGGAAAGGTGGGATAGCTCCCCACGCAGGGTGGTACTTTTCCGGCAAAGCTGCGGCAAAAGTGATGAAGACTCTTGCAGAATCGGCACACCCGGATCGCATCGTGCTCTTCGGCGGACATCTACCATCGGGAAGTCCGATCATCTATGCTGACGATGAATGGGAAACTCCCTTTGGAATGCAGCCTCTGGATTCTCATCTTGCAAAAACGGCGGTCTCTTCCGGAAATGCCGTGTTCGCGGGAAGAAATTTTGCTGATAATACCGTAGAAATTCAGCTTCCTATGATCCGTATGTTCTTTCCACATATTCCCGTGATCGCTGTTCATTCTCCGGCAACAAAGCAAGCAGCGATTTTGGCAGAATCAATCCATAATCTGCTCAATGAAAAGGGTTTGAGCGCAATCTACATCGGCTCGGCAGATCTAACGCACTACGGTCCGAATTACGGTTTTTCTCCTAAAGGAACAGGGGCTTCTGCAGTTACATGGGTCAGAGAAGAAAACGACCGGTCTTTGATCGACAAGGCTTTAACCGGCGATGTCCAAGGCGTGATCGACGACGCATTTCAAAAGCATAACACTTGCTCGGCCGGCCCCATAGCTTCTGTTATGGCTTCCGTCGGATTCCATGGAATACATAGCGGAACGCTTCTGGACTATTATACGAGCCACGACATAATGCCCGGCACCAGCTTTGTCGGATATTCAGCTATTGTGTTCTAGGGTTGGACACAATTGAATTGAGTGAAGAAACATTACAATGAGGGATCCGAGCACGAAAGATTCTGTTGCTTCGGATCCCGAATGTGTATGCTGCTTGTGACCACAGGTCACAGGGCTAGTCTCAGCGAGGTTGCTCTACCGGCACCTGGGTTTCCTGAGGGGCATCGGTTTGTTCCTGCGCTTGCTGTTTCCTCTTGAGTACCCAGATCAATGTCATTATCGGCCCGGAAATAACATACCCGGAGATCAGAATGAAGGGCACGACAAAGGGAGCTACTGCAATCAGGGCGAGCAGGAGCACGAATGCCACTGTCGACATGAACGGGTTCTCTTTGACGAGAGTGAACTCTTTGAACGCGTGAAATTTGATCGCGCTTACCATGAGAAAGGACAACACCAGCGTCAGGATCAGGAGTGCAAGCCTGAATTGCTCGGGTTCGATTTCGAGCTTGTGAAAAAAGAGCACTGTCGTGGATAGCATTACTGCCGCAGCCGGAATGGGGAGGCCGTTGAATTTCTTTGAATCTATCGTTCCGGACTGCACGTTGAATCGTGCCAATCTCAAAGCACCGCAGGATACGAATAAGAATGCGGTCACCCAACCTATCTGTGCAGTCGGACTCAGCGCCCACATGTACATGAGTATTGCAGGGGCCACCCCAAATGAAATCACGTCAGCGAGAGAATCCAGTTCCAGGCCGAATTTCGTCGTTGTATTCGTGAGCCGAGCTACTTTGCCGTCTATGCCGTCAAAGAAACCTGCAACAAGGATCAGCGCGGCTGCGACCACAAACTGCTCTTTGATGGAATTTATAATGCTGTAAAAACTGAAGAATATCGAGGTCAAAGTCAAAAGGGAAGGCAGGATAAAGATCCCCTGCTTCATTTTTGCTATCTGAATCCTCTTTCGCGGCGGCCTCGCCGGGTACTCTTCACCTTCCTGTCTCTTTCTCCTGAAAAAAGGTCTGCGTCTTCTTGCCATAGTGTTCCATCCTCACCGAGAGTTCGGTGCAATCGTCTTCACAGGCCCAATGGCACTGTAATGAGACAATGACTCTGAAAAAGCTTGATTGCTTGCTCTAATTGAATCATAATCTTTTTATGCAAGAGCGGCAACAAATAACGTACTCCAACTAATTATTGTAGAGTTATTATTCAACATTTGGCAATAGATGAACCGAGTGTACCGGACACGGTCCTTCCGATAAACAGGAACGAACCGACTGCATCAGTTGAACATTTGTAAGAGGTACGTGAATACCTTTACGTTTCCTTCGTATAAAAGAGGCGCCCAAAGCATACATAAAACCGGATGTACGGACATATTGAGACATCGGCTGGTGCCACATAGATAAATGGGAGGGGGCACAATGCAAGACTACAGAAGCGTGATAGACGAACTGCTCTCATCATCTGGAATAGTCGTAAATGGCTCGAATCCTTGGGATATCCGTATTCACGACGACAGAACCTATTCCCGCGTATTTCGAGATAAAAGCCTGGGACTGGGCGAATCGTACATGGACGGGTGGTGGGACTGTGCTCAAGTTGATGAACTTATTCACCGTCTGCTGATCACGAGAGCAGATCGAAATCTCAGAGGCGGGCTTCGGTCGCTTGTTCCTGCGATTCAACTGTTTCTTTTGAATTGTCAAACTGTCTCCCGATCGAAGCAGGTTGCAGAACGACACTATGACCTCGGGAATGAGCTCTTCTTCACTTTTCTCGATTCGTATAATCAATATAGCTGCGGTTACTTCAATGGAACGGGGGACTTGGAAGAGGCTCAGCAACACAAAATGGAGCTTATCTGCAAGAAACTTAGCCTGAACAAAAACGATCATGTTCTTGATATCGGCTTTGGGTGGGGTGGTCTTGCCCGGTACATGGCCGAGAACTATGGTTGTACCGTTACCGGCGTAAACATTTCGCAGGAACAGATTCGATTTGCTCGGGAATGGTGCCAGAATCTTCCCGTTCATGTGCTGCACCAGGATTATCGGGAAGTGCAGGGTGTGTTCGATAAGATCGTATCAGTAGGTATGTTCGAGCATGTCGGTCGGAAAAATTATAGAATTTATATGGAAACCGCGCATCGTTGCCTGAAGGATGGGGGAATCTTCCTGCTCCACACCATTGGAATAAACGAATCTGCCAGGGATACCGATCCGTGGATGCACAAGTACATCTTTCCCAATGGAGAATTGCCGAGTATCGCGCAGGTGACCAGAGCGGCCGAGGGTCTATTTGTGCTTGAAGATCTCCACAATCTCGGACCTCATTACGAGAAAACACTATTGGCCTGGAACAGGAGATTCCAGGAGGGATGGCCTCAGCTTGAGGAGAAATACGGCAACAGATTCAAACGCATGTGGGAATATTATCTGCTATCGTGCGCAGGCGCATTCAGGGCTCGATACATGCAAATCTGGCAATTTGTTCTTACGAAGCCTTTTACACCACAGCCTGCATGTCGTTGTTAACTCTCAACATCATGTAATACGAAATTTTTTCGATATTCTTATGAAACTTTTCTCGCTGAAGAGCATCACAATATCTCAATACCTTATCGGTATAACCAACCTCCTAATGAAGCAATCGCAATTTAGAGCGAACGCTTCACTTCCCAACCGCTTCTGATGTTTCAGATCGCGCTGAAGAGAACATTTAGCGATTTTCAATTCGGACGTTTATCCCACGCTCCATTGCACGGTTGACATAATTTCTGATCTTTTGAACGTATTGTTCTTTAAAAGAACGGTAGGGGCCGGCGTCCCTGCCGGCCTATTCTATCGATTTCATTGATTATATAAAGATGTGCCGGCACGGAGGCACGGCACCCACCAATACTCCTAATCCTCAATCAAATTCATATAAATCCGGAAATCAGTATTCGATAGTCTACGGTGGCTACCGTTTTTCAATGAATGGATCTGGATAGCCCGAAGTTATTTCTAAAATTGCAGTAAAGACGCGACCGTCCACGCATTCGGAGCTAAATCGCGCAACCCAAAGCATCACAACCGCTCAGATCGAGCGATTCTGCAAAATGACACGCGGTCAGATGGTTGGGTTCGATTTCCCGGAGCAACGGAACCGTCGTGGTACACATCTCTTCAGCGTACAAACATCTGGGATGAAACGGACAGCCCGGCGGCGGATTGATAGGATCGGCCGGCTCACCTTTGAGAATAATCCTTCTTCCCAGGAGTTCCGGCCTCGTGGACGGAACATTGGACATCAATGCTTCCGTGTAAGGATGGCGCGGTCGGTTGAACAGTGGCTCAGCAGGAGAGTATTCCACAACTCGCCCGACATACATCAGCACAATCCATTTGCTGAAATGTCTCACCAGGCCCAAGTCATGGGATATGAAGAGATACGCCAATCCTACGCGATCCTGGATTTCAAGGGCAAGGTTCACGATTTGCGCCTGCACGGAAACGTCCAATGCGGAAGTGGGTTCATCGGCAACGATCAACTTCGGGAACAAAGCCATGGCTCGGGCGATACTTATGCGCTGACGCTGTCCTCCGGAAAATGCGTGGGGGTAGCGGTTCAGATGTTGGATCTTCAAGCCGACCATTTCCGTCAGCTCCTTGACTCGATCCTCCAGTTCCTTGCCTCGCGCAATTTTGTTGACCACCAGCGGTTCTGCAAGAATTTCCCTTACGGTCATACGGGGATTGAGTGAAGCGAACGGATCTTGAAATACCATCTGCACATGAGGTCTCAACTTACGCATTTCCGAGGGTGCTGCGGTCGCGATATCCACCGGTGCATTTCCGTTTTCAGGTCGAAACAGGATTTGTCCTGATGTGGGCCGGTAAGCTCCCATGATCATGCGGCCGACAGTGCTCTTTCCACAGCCTGATTCACCGACCAGGCCGACGGTCTCGCCCGGATAAACGGCAAAACTGACTCCATCCACAGCCTTCACGTGCGCGGCGACTTTCCTGAACACCCCCTTGTGGATGGGGAAATGCTTTTTCAAGTCGATAAGCTGAAGCAATGGATCAATATCAGGCACGCTCATTCCTCGTTAAATCGGATTTGGAATACACATCTGCGGACAGGCAACGAAGTGTCGATCATCTACTTTAGTCAGTTCATAGGGACTATCACGACAGACGGTAGATCCTCCGCATTCCATGCATCGTCCAAAGAAAGGGCAGCCGGGAATGGAAATATAAGGATCCGGTAGAGTGCCCTCAATGGTGGAAAGAAAAGTCCTGACCGGAGTATCTATTCCCGGAACCGATTTCAAAAGCGCCTTGGTATAGGGATGGAGAGGATCGCGAAACAGTACGTCTACAGGCGCCCGTTCCATGACTCGGCCGAAATAGATCACCAACACGTCATGGCTGATTTCGGAAATCACCCCGAGATTATGCGAAATGAAGAGAATAGCCATGCCGAACTCTTCCTGAAGCTGTTTCAGGAGATCCAGTATCTGCGCCTGTATCGTCACATCGAGAGCAGTGGTTGGCTCATCTGCAATGAGAATTCTCGGATTACACACCAGCGCCATGGCAATCATTGCCCGCTGACGCATACCGCCGGAGAGCTGATGGGGATACGAGTCGATCCGATGCTCCGGCTGAGGAATTCCTACCTTGCGGAGCATTTCTATGGCTCGATTTCGCGCTTCTTGTGCCGACACATCTGCATGGATGGACAATGCTTCGGTAATCTGACTACCGATAGTGTGAACAGGACTGAAGGAATTCATGGGTTCCTGGAAAATCATCCCCACTTCTTTGCCACGAATGCTGCGAGCCTGTCTTCCGTGGGGATCGAGTTCCACCATATTTACCCGAGTCGGGATATCCTGTCCGTTGGGGATCTGTAAAATAATCTCTCCTTCAACAATCTTCCCCGGATATGGCACAATGCGCAGGATGGATTGGCCGATGACGCTCTTTCCGCTGCCGGATTCGCCCACGATTCCAAGCGTTTTGCCCGGTTCCACCGAGAAGCTCACCCCGTCGACCGCCCTCACGGTACCTTCGTCCAAGAGAAAATGGACACGCAAATTTCGAACATCCAGAGCGGGATTCATGGAGCGCTACCTCGAATAGGGGTCCACGGCATCTCGCAATCCGTCTCCGACGAAATTGAACGAAAGCACCATGGCAATCACGAACAATACCGGAATGAGAAGCCAGGGATACAATGCAACCGTTGTTACATTCTGTGCCTCTTTCAGGAGCACCCCAAGACTGGTGATCGGCGGTGTCAGGCCTATTCCAAGAAAGCTGAGGGCAGTCTCACCGAGAACCATTCCCGGAATAGCCAGTGTGACCGTCACAATGATGTGGCTGGTGAAGGATGGCAGCAAATGCCTGAAAATGATGCGAGCATGTCCGGCACCCGCAAACCGGGCCGCAAGGACGAATTCCTCTTCCCTGAGCGCGATGAGCTTTCCTCGAACCATTCTGGCCAGATCTGTCCAGCCGATTAAGGAAAGGATAATAGTGATCACGAAATATCGCTGCAATGAAGGCCAATGCGGAGGCATTGACGCGGATAGTCCCATCCACAGTGGAATACTCGGAAAACAGCGGATAATTTCAATGATGCGCTGAATGAGTCCGTCCGCCCATCCACCGCGATATCCGGAAATACCGCCAAGAACCACGCCCAGGACCAGGCTCAGAAACACCCCCAACATACCGATGGAAAGAGATATTCTGCTCCCGTAAAAACACCGCGACAACAGATCCTTTCCCATCCGATCCGTACCGAAGAGGAACAATTTTGCAGGCTTATCCACTCCGAAAAGGTGAAGATCGGTCCGCCACAATCCCCAGAATTCGTACGGGTCTCCTCTTACCAGGAGTCGAATCGGGTAAATTCTATCTGTTTTGTCTTCATACCGTAACTGTTGGGTTTCCATATCGATTTCGAGGGAAACATCGTAGATGAACGGTCTGTGAAGATTGCCCTGCTGATCGAAGATTCGAATTTTTGTAGGAGGTGTGTAAATATATTCATAAAATCGTTGGTCTTTGTCATAGGGCGAAAGAAACTCGCAAAAAATGGCGATAACATACAGGCCGATAACACACCACAGACCTATCATTGCCAGGGTATGCTTCTTGAAGCGCCACCAGACAAGTTGCCGCGTCGATGCATTGAGATATTTATCTAATTGCTTCTGTTCGTCGTTCATGCGCCCTCTCGAGCCCCGAACCGAATGCGCGGATCGACCCAGGCCAGGAGAATATCCGAAATCAATGTACCTATGACCGTGAGAAAACTCAGGAGCATGATAAAACTTCCGGCCAAATGCATGTCCTGACTCATGAGGGCACTCAGCAGAAGCGGTCCCGATGTGGGCAGATTCAGCACAACGGCAGTGATGGCAATACCGGACACGAGTTCCGGGAGCGTCCAGCCGATGGTGCTGACCAGCGGATTTATGGCGACCCTGACCGGGTATTTCAATATGAGCTTTATCTCTGAAAGCCCCTTTGCCCGGGCAGTTGTGACATAGGGTTTCTTTAATTCATCCAGGAGATTACCCCTGATAATACGGATGAATTTGGCAGTATGACCGGTTCCTACGATCAGGACAGGTATCCACAGGTGTTTCAACAAATCGACGAATTTCGCGAAGCTCCAGGGAGCTTCAGCGAATTGAGGAGAAAACAGCCCCCCAATGCTCATGCCGAAATATGCGTACGAAGCCCACAAGAGAATCAGCGCGAACAGAAAATTGGGTGTAGCCAGACCGAAAAATCCAAAGACCGTCAAAAAGTAATCCATCCACGAGTATTGCTTCACTGCGGAGTAGATTCCAATGGGAACAGAAACCATCCAGGTGAAAATGAGCGTGCATGTGCTGATAAGTATGGTCAATCCGATCCGCTCGGAGATCAGATCCCGCACCGGTTTGTTCCACTCGAACGAATGACCGAAGTCGCCATGCAGAAAATTCCATGCCCAGTGCAAATACTGCATGTAGACTGGCTCATCCAATCCGAAACGTGCTCTCAACGCCTGAAGCTCAGCCTGATCGACTCCTTCTCCGCTTACACTGAGCTGAGCTATGTACGTGGTGAGGAAATCTCCCGGAGGCAGCTGAATAATAGCAAACGAGATAATGGAAATCGCTATCAGCGTGGGGATCATTATGAGAAGGCGACGAATTATGTATGCCAGCATACGTATTCTCAGTTAAACTCGTGAGTACAGGAATTCATTTCTTTACGGATTCGTAGAAGAATTGTTCAGGATGAGCCGGTCCGGGATTGGGGTACATCCAGCTCTGGAAATCTTTCTTGGGAACATTGAGCATGTTCTTTGTCACAACATAATAATCCGGGGGATCGTGAACAAGACCGATGACCCACAGGTTCTTTTCGTTTGCAGCAAGAATGCTCTTAAACAGTTCTTTCTTCTTTTCTTCCGAGACTGTACGAAGAATCTGATTGTATGTTTCCATCATATTCTTGATTTCAGCAGGCGGCTCTTCACCTTTCTGTCCACCACTCTGGAACCACAAACCATAAAGCGGTGCATTCAGACTTTCCGTGCTATAGGGAAAATACCACCGGGGATCCAGGAGACACTCAATGCCTCCGTCTCCGGTCCAGAGAGCTATATCGTGCGAAGCGTTTCGCGTCCTCTGGATGAAGAGCTCTCTGGCTTCGGCTTTGACTTCCGTGTCAATGCCAATAGCTTTGAAATTTGAAGCCACGATCTCGGCCTGATCCACCCAGCTTTGCACGGATACTACAACATCCAGGGTGAGTCGCATGGGTTCACCGTCGGGTCTGATGCGTTTCCCGTCAGGCCCGAGCTTTATACCGATCTCATTGAGGAGAGCCGCGGCTTTTGCAGGGTCGTATTCGGTGTAAGCGCTTTCCAGTGATGGACTGTAGTATTCGGATTCCTTCAAAGGCGCGGGCTGACGGGGAGTCCCTTTGCCCCGGTACACGATCTTGTTGATTTCTTTTCTGTTAATCGCGTAAGACAGAGCAATGCGAAATTTGGGATTCGAAAGAATCGCTTTCATGGCCTCATCGGTATGGTTAATATTAGGGGCCAGGAGCAAACCTACCGAAGCTGTAGAAATCTTGGGTATGAGCTTGTACTTTCCTTCGGCCAAATTCGCGAGGAGAAGGACACTCGACTGCATTCCTCCAAGATGACGAGCCTCCATATCGATTTCCCCGGCAATCGCTTTCAGGAGAATCGTCTGGGCCTCAGCCTGCAAGTCGTGAACGATGGATTCGATATAGGGCAGTTGTTTGCCTTCAGTATCAACTTTCCAGTAGTACGGATTCCGCTCCATGACAAAACGTTTTGCAGGAGCCGGGACCTTGGTTATCCAGGCACAGAGGGACGGCATATCCTTGTTCGTAAATATGCCATGGCGCATGTCCGTTATTTCCTGGAAAAGCTTTACCCAACTTGTACTGTTGCGCTCTCGTACGAGCGCTTCCAACTCAGCAGGATCGGCATATTTCTTATGGAATTTCTTCAGATAATGTTTGGGTTTGGTAACCGGCGCCATGCCGTCCGGACAGGCGAGTCTTTCGAGAAACATGCTGTAAGGTTCAGGAAATACAACCTTGATGGTGTAATCGTCTATTTTGGTAACGGTAGGAAGAACACCTGTCGGAGCCAACCACTGGGGGATGGAGGCGGTCAGCTCTTTATCCATAAGGATGTCTTCAACATAAAACAGTATATCGTCAGCCGTGAAAGGTGCCCCGTCAGACCAGCGCACCCCCTTTACCAGATGAAACACATATTCCCTTCCGTCTTCCGAAATCTCCCACTTGGTGGCAAGATTCGGGACGACCTTGTAGTCCGGGCTCCATCGTACCAGAGGCTCGTAAATAATTCTTCTCGTGCCCACAAGATCAGACAATCCCGTGTAAGCACGTCTCCACACTCCGCCGTAAATCCCTGGTTTATCCACAGGGGTAATGACTACCGGTGTTTCCGGCAGCCGCTTATCTACAGGGGGAAGCTCGCCTGTTTCAACTCTCTTGGCTAAAGAAGGAGCTTCCTTCCATGCATGGGAAAGAGAACCCCACAAAGCAATGCCTGATATTACAATGAAAACGATAAGAGCACGGGAGAGGGTGTGAAACATGAGACCTCCTCAGGGTGACGCGAATCTGGATAATCGATACCGCCTCAATTTGCTAAGTCAAAAGAAACGGTAAGCCTGCACACCGGTTCGGAAGAAGGAGGGAATTTCCCCGGAAAATAGTCTCCGGGGAGTGTTATCATCCGCCAATAAGAAAGATTAACACTTGTTGTCGTGGCAGACAACATTGCGATAATCTACTCACACAGCTTGACAAGGCGCTCCCATTTTTCTGTGACTCGTTCTTGGATGTACTTCATCAAAGTCTCATCCAAATGACGGTACCGCCCTTGTCCTTTGAAGTAATCGCTTACAGGGATAAGCTCTTTCGGTTTGCGGCTCAGTTTCCAGATTCCGTTTTCCACTTCGTACAGGGGAAACACTCCGGAATCCACCGCCAGCTTGCCGTACTCGATAGCCTTTTGAGGGGGAATCCTCCATCCGGTAGGACAAACCGACAATACATGCAAGTACGCAGGACCGTTCGCTGCCCGGGCTTTTTGCACCTTGTTCATGAGATCCTGATAAAATGTAGGGCATGCTGTTGCCGTGTACGGGATACCGTGAGCTGCAGCTATGGCGGTCATGTCCTTTTTCCACGTGGTCTGGCCCGAAGGTGTTACCCTTCCTGAAGGCGATGTTGTGGTGGTAGCACCGAAAGGAGTGGAGGACGACCTCTGCACACCGGTGTTCATATAGGCTTCGTTGTCCACGCAAACGTAAATGACCTTATGACCTCGCTCCATCATCCCGGAAAGCGCCTGAAATCCGATATCGCTGGTTCCGCCGTCACCGCCCATGGCGACAACCGTAACCTCCTTATCAGGAATACGACCTTTCCGCCGAAGCGCTTTTAGTCCCGATTCTACCCCGGAAGCTACTGCTGCGGCATTCTCGAATGCAATGTGTATCCAGGGAATATTCCAGGACGTGAGCGGATAAGGCGATGAGATGATCTCCATGCACCCGGTCGCCATAGCGAGAATCATGTCCGGTCCGATGGCTTTCAGCACATGGCGGACAGCCAGAACCTCGGCGCATCCCTGGCATGCCCGGTGTCCGGCATTTATGTATTCTTCCGAAGGGAAGTTTTTCAGCGGCTTCAAGAGTCTTGTTTTACTTGTTTCAGCCATTGGAGTCTCCGTAATTAGTGTTCGGTGTCGTAGGCAATAGAAGGAAAGAGCCCGAAGCTCGATCCGAGTCTATCCCCGGACTCCGTAGAAGTGATAATCATCATCTTTTTCGACGATCGCCTGTTCCACCATGTTTACGACATCCTGGGGAGTGACGTCACGTCCGCCCAGGCCGGCAATCATGCAATGAATCTTGGGCCTTTGGGCCTCGTGATACATCAGCGCACGCATCTCGGATGTCACCGGCGCGTTGGCTGCTCCGGGCGCCAGGGATCGGTCGAGGACCACCACTTCTTTGGCTTTACCGAGTATCGACTTCAACTCATCCTTGGGAAGAGGCCGCCATAATCGGAGGCTCGCCAGCCCCACACTCTTGCCCTGCTCTCTCAGTTTGTCTACAGCGATGGAAGCGGTCTCGCAGATAGACCCCATGCCAAACACGAGGATTTCTGCATCATCGGCTTTATAGGTCTCAACCGGAGAGTACTTGCGGCCCGTGAGCTTGGCCATTTCATCCCACGCCTCGAGCAACACCTCACGAGATTTCAGTAGCACATGATCGTGAGCGTACTTCTGCTCCGTATAAATCTCGGGCATACCGAATGCTCCCATGGAGACCACTTTGTTCGGATGCAACGTATTCAGAGGCTTGAACGGCGGCAGGTATTCCTTGACCATCTCTTTGGTCCAAAACTCGATGGGTTCTATCACATGGGTGAGGTTGAACCCATCCACGTTGATCATCACGGGAAGAGACACCCTCGGGTCTTCCGCGACCCTGAACGCGTGGAAAATGGCGTCATATACTTCCTGGCCGTTCTCGCAGAATACCTGAATCCATCCAGAATCTCGCACCATCATGGTGTCCGAATGGTCGTTCCAGATGGAAAGAGGAGCGCTCAAAGCTCGGTTGGACAGAAACATCACTATAGGCAAGCGCATGGTTGATGCGATGTACACGATTTCGGACATCAAAGCCAAACCCTGGGCTGCTGTTGCAGTGAATGTTCGTGCTCCCGCGGCAGACGATCCACAGCATACGCTCATTGCCGAGTGTTCCGATTCCACAGGGACAAACTCGGCATCCAAATGACCGTCCGCAACGAGCTCGGAGAGATGCTCCACAACGTGGGTCTGCGGAGTAATAGGATAGGCGGCCACTACGTCCACATCACAGAGGCCTACGGCTTCAGCGGCTGCAATAGATACTTCAATGCCTACCTTTTTTCCCATTATTCGTCCTCCTGCACCATTTCTATGGCCCCAACGGGACACTCATAGGCACAAATACCGCAGCCTTTGCAGTAGTCGTAATCCCAGACCATGCAGTTGCTTTCGAAATCCGGCTTAATTGACGCATCCGGGCACATGATGAAGCAACGTTGACATCTGATACACTTATCCGGATTATATACGGGTTTTTCCGAACGCCATGTTCCCGTGTGGTAGCATGAAGCGCAGCCCGGTTCAGAAATAACTCCTCCCGGTTCCACTTCTTGCCAGGTCATTTCATCCATTGGTTTAGTCACGGTTTCCTCCGTTTTATAGAAAAGATCGGGTCAATATCTGTCAGGCGACCACCAGGGTTTCGTTGAAAGCTCTCTCCATAGCCTGGATATTGCGATCGGCAATTTTTCCGAATCGTTTCCTGAAAGGTGCTTTCAAGGATTCAACATCCATTATTCCGGTGCCTTTAACCAAAGCCCCGACCATCGTTGTGTTCGTAATTGGTAGCCCAAGCACTTCTCGAGCAATGCGTCCTGCATCCACGACAGCGATTCTATTTTGATAACCGAGATGCTTCTTCAGGGTTTCGGGATCGTAGGGGGAATTTACGATCAGAATGCCGTTATCCCGAAGTCCGACTGCGGGACTGGCGATATCCAGAAGTGACGGGTCCAGGACCACTACTACATCCGGCGCATAAATTTTGGATCTCAATCGAATGGGTTGTTCATCCACCCGAGCGAATGCAATCACGGGCGCTCCTCGCCGTTCCGGTCCGAAACTGGGGAAGGCGGTGGCATACCTGCCCGTGTCTATAGCGGCCTGGGCAACCAGTTCCGCACATGTAACCGCGCCTTGGCCGCCTCTGCCGTGAAATCTCATTTCAATCATAGTTGCTCCTTTTGACCAAAGAATTCCTAAAAATCGGTTTCTTCATCGAAATCGTCAGGAAAGGGATATCTGAGTTGCTCGTTTACCATTTCCATGCACATCATGAGGTGATATTTGGCTTCTGCAAGGGAGAGGATCTCCGAAGGCAGGAGTTCTTTTTTCCGCAGATACATGTCTATACGCTCATTCAACAGAGCAATGTGCCGAATGTCCACCGCGTACAGGTCATCTGCTTTCACATCATCCTCACTGGACTTATTCAGGGATTTTACTAGTTTCATGTCCCACTCATCCAGTCTTTTCCAACGAGCAATCGTTGCAGGGTGTATCCCGAGTTTCTTTGCGATTTCCTTATTTGTTATTCGGCCGCGATCTTCAAGAAAAGTCCTTTCAGCGGCCTTTCGGGCATCGTTTTTTCTCATAGGGGTAGTCTCCTGCTCCGCATGAAGTGCGGGCACCTGGAAGCTGAACTTAATAGTACTATCAGATTATCTTTCGGAATTCAAGGATCATTGACGTCGAGAGAGATCGTTTTTATATTGCTTACGAAATCCGTCTTTTACAATGCTTGCTGTGTGAAAATATGCCCATTACCGAAGACCATCTCAAGAATCTACCTTCCAGCCCGGGCGTTTATCTCATGATGGACCATAAGGGGAAGGTCCTGTACGTCGGAAAGGCCGCAAACCTCAAAAATCGCGTGAAGAGTTATTTCAACGGCACTGACGAGCGGCCTTCAATTCAATTTCTTATGGCTCGAGTGGACGAGATTCGCACCATTCTGACGGAAACGGAAAAAGAAGCTCTGATCCTGGAGAACAATCTCATCAAGGAACACCGGCCCAAGTACAATGTGGATTTGCGGGACGATAAATCTTTCTTTTCCTTGAGACTCAATATTGCTCACCAATTTCCCCGGCTGACCTTGATCCGAACTCAAAAGGTGAAACCGGATGGAGCACGGTATTTCGGGCCCTATTCCTCCGCGCGGGATGCCCGCGTAACCTTGCGATTCATTCAGAGGCTTTTTCCGTTGCGCCAGTGCACGGAACGTCAGATTGCCACGTGCTCTCGACCGTGTTTGAATTGCCAGATGGGCCGTTGCCTCTGTCCCTGTTCGGGAAAAGTAGACCCCCAGGAATATCGGCGCATGGTGGACCAGGTAGTCCTGCTATTGCAGGGCCGGAGCGAAGATCTCCTCCGCAAGCTCAGAACGCAAATGGAGACTGCTGCGCGCGAGCTCCGGTTTGAGGAAGCAGCTCGTGTTCGGGATCGACTCGCTTCCATCGAACGCACCCTGGAAGCACAAAACGTCTCGTTTTTCCACCTGAAGGATCAAGATGTTTTTGCGCTTCTGGAGCACGAAAATTCTCTATTTGTAGTGGAGGTTCTCTCTTTTCGTAAAGGTAATCTGCTTTCCGAGGAGTCTTTCCTGATTCGTAATCCCGCGTTGGAAGCGGAGCAGGTTCTCAGTTCCGCACTGAAGCAATACTACGCTGCCGGTACATTCGTGCCCAAGGAAATTCTCCTTTCCCGGCCCATTGACCAGCCGGAGCCCATCGAAGCATGGTTATCCGAATTGAGGGGAAGTAAAGTCGCTCTAAAAATGCCGCAGCGAGGTCAGGGAACCAAGCTCGTCATGCTGGCCATCAAGAATGCCCATGCTGCTTTGACGAGAGAGAAACAGAAGATCACCGCAGAAGCGTCTCTTGAGTCGATTGCTTCGAGGCTGCATCTGCCCGGACCTCCGAGATTGATTGAAGCGTACGACATATCGAATATTTCCGGTTCATTGCCTGTGGGGGTAAAGATAGCTTTTCGGGACGGCAAGCCTGACAAGTCCGGATACAGAAAGTACAAAATGCGAGGCTTTGAAGATCAGGACGATCCCGGAATGATTTACCAGACCATTTCTCGCCGGGTAAAGCACAGGGAAGAAGAGCCTCTTCCCGATCTGTTGCTCATTGACGGCGGAAAATCCCAACTCAATGCTGCTGAAATCGCGCTGAAGGAAAATCTCGGATCCGTGTACCCTGCTCTCGCTGCAATAGCTAAAGGTCGAGCAGAAGGCGAGGAAGATAGAATCTACACTCCGAACAGAAAGAATCCAGTGCAGTTTCCGAGAGGCGATTCAGGGCTGATGCTGCTCATGAGAGCTCGTGACGAAGCTCACAGGTTTGCGCATGCATTCCATACAAAAAGCAGGAAAGCCGACGTGATCCGTTCAGAACTGGATGCTGTTCCCGGAATAGGTCCGAAAAAGCGCACCGCTCTTCTGAAGGCCTTTGCGAGTGTTCAAGACCTCCTGGCCGCATCCGACGAGCAGATCGCTGCCGTTCCGGGAATCAACTCAACAGATGTAGTCCGCATCAGGGAATTCTTCCAAAGCAGAGAAATTGGCTTGAGCGTATGACACTGTGCGACCCGGTCTCCAGAAAAAAATAATTCTCCTCAGGACAGAACCCTCCAGGGCGGGGCGTCTTGCACGAAATCATTTGCAAGATCAAAAAGTTATTCATCTTCGATTAGGTTGTAGAAATTGCCAAAATTAACGTGCGTTGAGGATAGGAGTATTGGTGGGTGCCGGCCTCCGTGCCGGCACATCTTCAAATATGATCAATGATATCAACAGAATGGACCGGCAGGGACGCCGGTCACCACTAATATCTTGTATTAGAGCGTTGGATAAACGTCAGAACGTCAGAATTTGTGGCAATCGCTCTAAGATCGCGCGACGTGAGATTGCTCGTTCGGGGACATTCTTCTCAGTCAAATCCTTGCAGAAGCATTGCTTTTTTGTTTACATTGACCTCTCCTGATGGTACACATCGCAGCGACTCGGAGAAGCATTCAATCAATCCGGGAAACAGGCTGCCGAAAAAAGGAGCGATGAGGGGTGCAGAATTTTTTCAGAGAAGAGGTTCGAGAAAATTCCCGGACTGCAAAGAATCTATTCATCTCCTTTTGCGTACTGGTAATTCCTTATTTGTGGGCCGGACGGTCATATCCTGCAACGCTGCCTGGTGAAGCCAGCCCAGGTATTCTCTATATGATTACGCATCTACATCCTGCAACGTACCTTATCCTCTTTTTGATTTTTGCGTTATCCGTAGTCAATCTGATTTTTCAGCGCTACATAACGCTATCGTCCCGGCCGCTGGTGGTGGTCAGCAAACTGTTCATGCGTCTGGGACATCGGAAGAAAATGAAACGACGTCCTATGGCGGACCCCGGCCGTCCGGAAATATACGATCGACCGACGCAGGATTCCATATCGGCAGTCCGCAAAGTCGGGAAACAGGCACGGAAAGACACAGATACGACGATTCGCACACCCCTCGAAGGAGTGAACCATCCTCTTCCGAAGTTTGATACGAGCCCGGGTACGCCTCGAATAGTCCAAAAGCAATCTGAAAAGACCCCGAAATCAGCGACTCAAGAATTCAAGTTTGCCTCAGCGGTCGATGTCCCCTCTCTGGAAGAGCAGGAACGAAGAGAACGAGAACAGCTCGTTGTCTCAGGAACGGTCAAAGGTCCTGACGGTAAGGGAATAGAGTCCGTAATCGTATATCTCACCGATCCGGATGGAAATCGTGCGGGACAATCCTGCAGGACTATGCCGAATACCGGAGAATTTAA
The DNA here is from genome assembly GCF_000266945.1 of Desulfomonile tiedjei DSM 6799. Lineage (NCBI taxonomy): Bacteria > Pseudomonadati > Thermodesulfobacteriota > Desulfomonilia > Desulfomonilales > Desulfomonilaceae > Desulfomonile > Desulfomonile tiedjei. Next base: position 6,475,605 of record NC_018025.1, on the reverse strand, counting down.
AGTTCTTATAAACGATCCGGGAACATACGTTCTGAATGGGTATAAACGCGGTTTTATCATGGAGAATACCGACCCGCTCGTTCTTCCCATTGAATCCGGAAAAATAGAAGGATTCACCATGCGGATGATTCCGGAAGGTTGTGTTATTCAGGGCAGAGTGAGCGTTACAAACGGGATAAGCATCGACTCCAATCTTGAGGTTAATTGCGTTTGTGCAGACGGCCGGTTTTCAAGATCGGGAAGAATTGATGCGGCGTCGGGAGAATTCAGGATACCGGGAATTTTAGCAAATTCCAAATGCTTGTTGGAAATCCGCGACAGTAACGGAGTGGTACTGACCAAATCCGAGCCGTTCGAAACAGTTCAGAAGAAGGAGATTTTCAAGGAAGTGGTTCTCCGGGATTCCGGAGGCATTACAGGATCGGATGCAGACCCACATTGGAACAACAGCATCTCGAGTCAACCGCCCACTTCGTGATTCTTCATGAAGAGATCGCCTTTCTTTTCATAATCTGGGAGGCTGGAGGTATCCTTCGCTCCGGACGACGCAAAGCCGTCTATAGTAAGTGCCAAAACTAATGTCTGATTCAGAAAAAGCAGTATTGGTGGGTGCCGGCCTCCGTGCCGGCACATCTTCAATATTAATAAATGATATCGCTATGATGGACGGCAGAGAGAAACTGTTTCAAAAATCGAAATCTATCCTGGATCGTGGCACGAAATTCTCATCATCTTCACGGCCCGATTGTAGGAGCGCCCCTCGTGGGTGCCCGGTAGTGACCGGCCTCCGTGCCGGTCATTGCGGGAGGGCAGGCACGAGACCTGCCCCTACAGGAATGATGAATCGTGGCACGATTTTTGTGCATTCGAGAATTTTGAGACAGTCTCGAGACGCCGGTCTCCACTAACAGATTGTATTTGAGCGCGGGATAAACGCCAGAATTCTTAACAATCGCTTCTAGATTGGCTCTTTTTTCCCATGGCGCACAATTTGACCGGTAACCATGTAGATCACTTCTTCAGCAATATTGGTGGCCAGATCCGCAATTCTTTCGAGATGACGCGAAACAAGGAACAGATGAATCAGATTTGAAGTGAGCTCCAAGTCCTTCCTGATTTGTTCCTCGAAGCTCCTATGGAGCTTATGTTTCATGAAATCCACTTCATCGTCTTCCTGAAGCACCTGGTAAGCAGCTTCGACATTCATGTTGACAAAAGAATCGAGACTCTTTTTCAACATGTTGAAAGCCTTTTCCGCCATAGAGAAATATTCTGCGGGAATTCTCATACGAGGCTGCGCACTCAGATGAATGGAGGTCTCCGCTATATTTACTGCAAGATCTCCGGCTCTTTCCAGGTCCTTGTTGATTTTCAGGACAGCGACGATGTGTCTTAAGTCTATTGCTACAGGCTGATGAAGTGCTAGAATCTCCAAGCACTCTTCTTCGAGATCGACTTCCCTTCTATCGATTTCAAGATCCCCGTCTATCACGCGAGCCGCCAAGCCTGCGTCTTTCTTTTCCAGTGATTTTACGGCAAGCTGGACACTCTCTTCAATCATCGCCCCGAGAGACAAAAGCTGATTATTGAGTTTTTCAATCTTACGGCGAAGCCGCAAACGTGTTGTTGTAGTCATGTAATCTCCTGGAAGAAAACACGCGAGACACACGGAGAGATTCCGATCACGTTTCACTTCCCCTGAGCAAAATCCAGGCCGAATCGCATCTCATCTGTAGTGTAGTCTTTGTCTCCAAAAGCTACCGATTCGTTTATTCGATAGAGATGCCTGACCTGAAAAAATATTACACACTGTAAAAAAAAATATTTACTTTGCGCCTTTGGTTTTGAGGTACTCTACGACATTGGCGTGGCCTCTGGCAGAAGCGAGCATAAGTGCACTATTTCCTTCACTGTCTTTCGCGTTTACGTCGGCCCCTTTGGACACCAACAGCTCGATCACTTCCTTATGTCCCTCGAAAGCGGCCACTATGAGCGGCGTTGCTCCGTTTCGCTGTTCTTTGGCGTTCACGTTAGCTCCTTTATCCAGGAGTAGTTTCACCACGTCCGGACGACCTTCGAAGGCTGCTCCGAAAAGAGCCGTAACACCGTCCTTGTTTGTTGCATTGACGTCTGCATTTTTCTGAATCAGCAGAATGACCAGATCGGTATGACCCGCGAATGAAGCACCGATGAGTGCAGTGTCACCGTCTTCGTTTTTCGCATTTACATCCGCTCCCTTGTCCAGAAGGACTTTTACGACGTCAATCCCACCTTCGACAGCTCCCACCATAAGGGGAGTGAATCCATCCATATCCTTGGCGTTCACATTGGCCCCTTTCGAGAGCAACTCCTGGACTTTTTTTACATCACCCATCCTCACGGCATCGAGAAGACTTTCTTCCAACGGTCCTGCCATGGAGAACTGGGCGAAAGCAATCAACAGAGCCACGACGATGGCTACAACCGCTTTCAACGAAATCCTCATGAGAGCCTCCTGGATCAGGCATACAGGCACAAATCCGGCGCCCGACCGAACGTTTTCGAAGTTCAAATAGCAACCCCAAGGTACAGTGTAGCGCTAATTCCGGCCACAAAAACAAAATCGTGGAAGTATACTAGAAAGGGATCTAACTTCCGTCAAGTACAAACATTTGAACAAACAAATATTTTAACCGGATCGTTCGACCATTGGCCGTGTATTCGCTTGCCATTCCATTTTCCAGTAGCTGCGAGTATGTCTTATATGATGTAATGGTTCAAGCGGCAAACGTGTTGGTGGATCTGCGGACGGTCGGTCCGGCAAAATCAAGGTGAAGTTGCTCGTATTTCCATCTGAATGTGCCCAAGTAGATCTGAAAAGAAGCGGTCCACGTAGCCAAAACTCATACTGAATTAGGAACTCTTCATGCCATATGATATGCAAGACCCACAGCTATCGAAGAAGATAGCAGCAAAAACCGCAAATACAGCTTTCGGGATTGTGGAATATGTTGATGTCGGTGCAGGGCCCGTTGTTCTGTGTTTACATGGTGCCATGGGAGGATATGATCAGAGTCTGCTGCTGGCTCAAACTATTGGGATCGCAGGCTATCGCTATCTTTGCGTGAGTCGCCCCGGATATCTTGGAACGCCATTGACTAGTGGGCGCAGCTCCGAACAACAGGCCGAACTCATTGCAGCATTGCTGGACTCTCTTGGGATCACCCGAGCCGGTGTGATTGCCGTCTCTGGTGGAGGACCGTGTGCCATTCAGTTCGGCCTCCGACACCCTGAAATGTGTAAAGGGCTGGTACTGGTTTCAACCTACGCTACCAAGGTCGACACCAAAATTCCTGTTTCGTTCAAGGTAATGACCTACCTCGCCCGATGGTCTTGGTTCGTCGACAGGTTTCGGAAGAATGCTGAACGCGACCTGGAAAGCGTCGCTAAACGTTCAATTCGAGATCCTCACATCTTGGCCGGCGCTATCAACGATAAAGATATTTGGCCGCTATTCTCGGCACTGTTGGTGAGCACATATGACAAAATGGGGCATCGTTTAGTCGGCACCAAGAACGACATTGAGATTTCTCGTACTGCGAGTTACCGGTTAGAAAACCTCAAAGTGCCGGTGCTAATCATCCACGGAACTCAAGATCCGCTGCTGCAGTTCGAAATCCATGCAAGGATCTTCGAAAGTCAAATCCCCAACGCGGAGCTCCTTGCAGTCGATGGAGGCGAACATGTCGCGATTTTTACTCACAGGAAATTAGTCGGAGCGAAAGTAAACGAGTTCATGCAAAGTCACTTCCAATCCGACTGCCCAGATTCCGATCTGTCGTCCGGTTAGCGACCGAATTCCAGCAAATTCGCAGACCACTGACGTCAAAAGACACATCCGGCGGAGGCAGACTGATCAGAATCCCAGGATTTGCCAATTTCGGCCAAATCTAAAAAAGATTCGAAGGTGTAGAGCATGAAACAGTTCGCTACCGAAAATCTACTTGCTATTCATTTATCTTCGATCGCAGTCTCCATCCGATTCACCAGCAGTGCGTAAGCAATACCCATTTCGCGTGCCCGTTTCTTCAAGCGTCTTCTTTGGATTCTGTACGTCGCCACATACCCGATCAATCCTGTAACCATGGCGACGAGTACGGCAGCAAGCGCCCATCTCACCAGGATATCGTAGCTCAGCAACAAAAAGGCATGCACAGAGTTCCAGAAATAGCCCGCGTGCAAAATCGGCTGCATAAGCATCCGAAAATCGTGCAAACCCATAGCAGGGTTTCGGCCGAGAATTAAAGATCCCAAATAGTAGTAACCGTAATACATCGGTAACAGCGAAAGGGGATTATTCACCCACGTGAGGGCAAAAGCCAGAACTGCATTGAACCGGAAGCAAAAACGGAATACTGCCAGAATTATCATTTGTGCGCCAACAGGTACGCCGAAACCAACGATCAACCCCACCGCAGCCCCTCGAGCATCAAACCACGGCGGATTCTCAGAGCGTACAAGTGACTCCGCAAAACCGAACAAACCCTTACGTCGGGTTTCCAGTGAATGAGAGGACAAATCTTCAGGTGAACGGTCCCGATCGTTTGACACGAACTCGACCAACCTCAGTTTTTTTTCGGGAAGTGTTACCATGGGAGAGCATTATCCAGAATTCTTCGCCATGTTCAAGTTCTCCGAAAAAACGAAAAGGCTGGTCAACTCCTTTCAAATAATATATACGCTATGCTGACAATCAGGACACAGATAGGTTTGTCTCCGGCAAACTTGTGAATCCGAAATAAGAATAGAAAGGGGAACCATCCCATGAAACCCGTATTCATCGAAGCGACCACAATTCCGGATGCATGGTTCCAGTGCCTCTACACTCTTATTGACGAATCTCAAAAGCCTGACGGAGCAGCCAGACGCTACACGGTCGATACAGGTTCCAATCCGGGAGCGGATCGCATTGAATTTGACCTGGTGACTGTTCATATAAAACAGCCCGGTGTGCGGCCTCTCTTGCCGCAGATTCCCGAACACCTGAATCTGCCTGCTATTGCAGATGAAAAATATCTCGCCGAGTACATGCCTTACCTGCTTTCCCCGCAGAAAGCGTCAGGAGAGCATTACACCTATGGAGAACGGCTTCAGGTGGCATGGCAGTTCGTAATAGATTATTACAAAAAGCACGGCGGCCGGACGAATCGTATGTGTATGGAAATAGGCCGACCGGAAGATATTTTTTTCTATAAGGACGAGGACGGTTCCTCTCCATGCCTGAGACTGGTCGATACCCGTATCATGGACGGTAAGTTACATTGGGTAGTGTATTTCAGGTCGTGGAATCTCTGGTCGGGTTTTCCGGTTAATCTCGCAGGGCTCCAGCAGGCCAAGGAAATTATGGCCATGGAAGTCGGGGCTGAAGATGGGGAAATTATAGCTATTTCCAAGGGATTGAATATTCGAGACTATAATGTGGAAGTTGCGCTTATGAGGCTTCAAAAGGACACGGGATTACGACTGGGCGCCCGGAGCGATACAAATTCGCAAAAAGATAAGTAAAAGGTGGATTGTTCGTACGCGAACTGATATAAGAACTTGAATGATGTGAACTTTGAGTGCTTACCCAATTTCGCGGAGGGGGGATCTCTCGATGGCTCATACGGAGATCGTTTACTGGGCTCTCTTTGTGTTCAGTTTAATTATTGTGCTCGGTCTGTTGGTCTGGGATCCTATTGTGATCAGATACAGGGATTGGAAGCTGAAGCGAGCTTTCAGGCTCAGAAGCGCTGCAAGTAAAGGTATGCTCAAACGAAGTTTCTTCTTTTTCCTGTGATCTGAAGCTGAATTGTCCGGAGCTCAACTCGAATATATTCCTCACGGACTTGTGCTTCACAAGTTGTTAGGTTCGTTTTTCGCAGGAAGCCTCCTGCACGACAGGCTTTTTGTCTGATTTGACACAGCGAGCTGTTGAATTCTTGTACAATTTGTTCTTTCGAGAGCGAATCTCTTCCTGTCACAGGGCATCAGATTGAAAAAGAAGTTCGTTTCTCGAAGGAGGAGCCACTCATGGCACAGTTCATTATCGATATAGCGCTTTTCATCATGTTGGCGACTGTTGTGATCCTGTCTGTAATTCCTCGCAAAGCCCGTGTCAGACAATCGACGAATCAGGGTGAATCTCCTCAATTGAGGAAAGAGATGCAGCCTGATTTCTGCTATCGCGACTGCGTGCGCGTGCACGGCCCGCAAAGAGAGCGTTTCTGCGACGTGGCCTGCGGATTATCGGAAAATCGCCGGTAAGAACGGTGTTCACCGATTTCAAGCTTGACCGGTAGGCACGCTGTCAGGTACCCTCACAAACCGTGACAAAATACACATTGTCGTGATGAAGTCGGGGTTATCCGTGCATTGAACAGCGCTTTAATGCTGTTCTTGTGAAAGGTCGTGCTTCATGAAGAAACAGACGCAATGCGTGCACAGCGGTGGATTTCGCGACAGCTTGATGCGCGGAGTAAATACTCCCGTATTCATGTCTTCGGCTTATGAGTATCTCGATAGAGATGACTGTCCTTATCCGCGGTATTTCAACACTCCGAACCTGGACGCTGTCGTAAAGAAGATGTGCGTGCTGGAAGGAGCTGAGGACGGAGTTCTTTTCAGTTCGGGTATGGCGGCTATGAGCACAGCCATTCTCGCGTTTGCGGGAGCCGGCAGTCATGTCGTCATGATGGACGAATTATATGGCGGCACTCACGCATTCGCGACGGACCAATTTCACCGGTTAGGAATCGACTATACCTTCGCTGCCACCGACGCGGAATCGATTTGCAGTTCCATAACTGAAGACACCAGGGTTATTGTCATAGAATCGCCCACCAATCCGCTGCTGGGCATTATCGACATCCGGAAAGTAGCACGGTTCGCCAAAGAACGAGCTATCACCACGGTGATGGATAATACGTTTGCCACGCCGGTGACCCAAAATCCGCTCGAGCTGGGAATTGATATCGTTGTGCATAGCGGTACAAAATATCTTGGCGGCCACAGCGATCTGTGCTGCGGCATCGCAGTGACAAGTGCCGAACGAGCATCTCAGATCCGGGCATTGGCCAGAAACCTGGGTGGAAGTCTGGATGCATTCGCGAGCTATTTGCTGGAAAGAAGCTTGAAGACCCTGGCCTTGAGGGTGGAAAGACAGTCCGAGAATGCGGGCATCATTGCAGAAGCCCTGCAGAATCATGGGTCGGTCGCGAGCGTCTATTATCCCGGTCTGACGAACTTTCCCGGACATGCCTTGGCCAAGACCCAGATGAAGGCATACGGCGGCATGCTTTCATTCGAAGTAGCTCACAGCAACGAAAACCCATCCGCTTTCTTGAAGCGATTGCAGATCGTCAAACCCGCATTGAGCCTTGGCGGAGTTGAAACCACCATTTGCTGTCCGGCTGTCACTTCGCATGTAAAGATCTCTGCACAAGAGAGGCAGCGTATCGGCATTACCGACAGTCTCATGAGACTATCCGTCGGGATCGAGCATCCGGACGACATTATCGCGGACCTGGATCAGGCATTGCCCTCAAATTAACCCGATTTTTCTTGATCGGCTCAGGAGGAACGGCTGCAATTGCTTCGAAACTGTCTTAAAAATCGAAATTTATCCCAAACGTGGCACGAATTGATCATCGTTCTGCTGGCCTGATTGTAGGGGCGCCCCTCGTGGGTGCCCGGTAGTGACCGGCATGGAGGCCGGTCATTGCAGGAGAGCAGGCATCCCGCGTGTTCGCGGGACCCCTATCAAGGATGGCGAATTGTGGCGCGATTTCTTGTATATCCGAGATTTTTGAGACACTTTCTTTCTGTCGGACCAGTTCGTTCGGTGAAGTTCTATTTATAATGTCAAAAGGATTATTGATTGACAAATCAATCAATAATTGTTACCAACGCTTATGCAAAACTTACTCTCCAGCAGCGAAAATAAGAAAGAAAAAGAAGCTATAATTTTTGACGCGGCTTGTAAAGTCTTTCGCAGAAAAGGATTTCATCAGGCTCGTATTGTGGACATCTCCCAGACTGCAGGAATCTCATATGGACTCGTGTACCACTACTTCAAGAGCAAAGCGGATCTTTTCGATGCCATTCAGAGAGAATGGTGGGAAACCCTGCTGACAATGATGGATGCGACCGAACGCAAGGCGACCGGACCGGAAGAAAAATTGGCGGCAATCGTTCATCATTTTCTCGAGATGTACGAAAAAAGACCCGACATGGTCTACATTTTCATCACCGAGATATCTCGTGCTTCCTCCAACTTGACTCCTGACAGACTGGAATGGTTCAAGGTCTTCATGGATCGTACTGAAGCAATCATTGTCGAAGCCCAGGATCGGCAGGTACTGCGGTCCGACGTGCGGGCCCGCTATCTTACGTATATTTTTCTTGGTGCTCTGGAGACATTCATATCTACCATGGTCCTTCAGAATCAACGTTTGAAAGGTCGTGCACAGAAACAACGCATAGCGTCCGCCCTGCTGGACGTGTTTTTCAACGGCGCGCGGCTGAGGGTATGAAACGACATGTTTCCAGAGGTTCATGGATTTTCGCTCCAGCATAAGGGTTGCGCTGAAACTGTTTTCTATCCACCCTCGTTCGATGATCTTGTAGAGAAAGCAGTCTGCATGATATGGAATCAGGACTGTGACGCGGCACTGGAGGGGAATGTACGATGCGCCCGAAACGGGAAGACGGGTGAGGATACAGCTTGTACCTATTTGCATTCAAAATCTCTCCATTCTCCTCTTTATAAAGGGGGGGATTAGAAGGGATTTTCGTCAAAACTTTGAAAGCAAATTGGCATTATATGGATCAACCAGCGGGGAGAGACCGTCGGCCAAAGGAGAGGCTCTGGTGATTACTCCGCCCAGACAGGAAGAATTGCTTTCTGAAAAAACACGGTAAGAGAGGAAAAAGACACATGGCACTTACGTCAGTAAACGAAGTTTTCGAGAAAATGCCCCAGGTATTCAATTCAGCCGCAGCATCAGGCGTAAACGCTGTTTATCAGTTCCATATTACAGGCCAGGAAGCCGGGGACTGGTATGTCGCCATTAAAGAAGGCGCGTGCGAAGTGAGTAAAGGCGTTCATGCAAGCCCGAACACTACTATCACCATGGCAGACGCGGACTGGCTGGCAATGTGCAATGGCACTCTTAACGGAATGACTGCATTCATGAGCGGAAAGCTGAAAGTGTCGGGCGACATCATGGCCGCTCAGCGCATCCCTTCACTGTTCCCACTTGCCTGATAGCGATTCGCTTTTCTTTTCATAATCTGTAAGGCTGGAGTATCCTTCGCTCCGGACGACGCAAAGCCGTCTAATCACTCCGCTCAGGACACCCCAGCCTTCGCTATATTTATAGTCAGTGCCAAAAATTCTGTCGTTTATCCCTCGTGTGAATTACAGGATATTGGTAGGGACCGGCGTCCCTGCCGGTCCATTCTATCGATATCATTGATCATATTTAAGATGTGCCGGCACGGAGGCACGGCACCTACCAATCTTCCTAATCTTCAATCGGTCACTAATTTTGGCAACTGATATATGTGTATAACTGCGAAATGGTATCATACCAAATATCCTCCCCAATTTCAGAATTTATCTTTGCAACGAAATCCTTTTTAGCGCGGCTAATTCTTTGCATCAGAAGTTAATTTAGTCTCAAAATCATCAAGGTTTTGAGTGAGAGATTCTCGTTTCTTCCTGGCAGCCTGCGCGTATAAATTCGTGAACACCACCCCGGAGACCAGGATAGAAAGTTCCAGGCCGCGAAAGAACCATTCGCCCAGATCCGCACAATAAGGCTTCGCAATATTAACCAGCGTGTTGATCATGAATATGAGAGCCCAAACGCTTGTCACCGTGTAAGAGCTGCGAATGAATTCCGGTGAATCCCAGAACTCCGGAGGAACATGTTCCCGCGCATAGTCCTCTGTAAACGGTTGCCCGATCATGATCGATAATAGAGTGCCGGTAAAGAGGGTCCCGCTTGCAAGAATTCCAAGATGATGGATCACCCACATGTTCTTCAATAACACTACGGCAACAAGAGCAAAGGCAAAGAAGACCACGCCTGCCCATAGGAGCAGTCCCCGGTGCAGCTTCGTGATTCCCATGACTATAACAAGAATCGCTGCCACGCAGATCCCCACCTGGAGACGCACCATCGAATGGCCTCCGGAGATGATCCAGAAAGCAATCCAGGGAGAAAATGCCAGCAGCAACTTGAGCGTATCCATGCTATCTCCATTGCCAAAATAAATGACCGAAACTCAGTGCAGATGTTAGTCGAAAATCCCCCTGAATCCCCCTTTAGAAAAGGGGGACAGGCCTTCTTGACACTAGGAGTTGCCCATTTAAGCAACTGCGGTAATTCTTTGTCCCGCAGGGACTAAAGAAAATAGCCCGGTAATTCATTGCCGGTAATTCGTGTATCAGCCGTCCCTCCGGGACTCGAAAATCATTAGGTTTTTCCTTATCCGGCGATGAATCACCGGCCTATTGTTCCCGCGTCCCGCGGGATTCCTCCGGAACAAACGACCAAGAAACCGCGAGTTAGCGACTACACCCTGAAATCCACCAACTTTTGACATCCGTCTAAGAAGGTCTTCTTCTCTCGTCGATTATCTTGGGTCCAATACGAATTCACTATGAAAAGGATTTTGTCAACTGATTAACGGCTTGTAATAATTCAGTGAGGTCGCTGTAGCTGGCACTCGATTCTTCATCGGGACGTCTTATAACCACTACTCGACATCGTTCCTGTCTGGCTGCCTCGATCTTCTCCGGAACACCTCCGATGGTGCCGCTGTCCTTGGTCACGATTACGCCGATGCCGAATTCCCGGATAGTTGTAACATTTTGTTCCAGTGAAAAAGGACCGGTTGCTGCAATTACATTGTTGGGAGGAATACCAGCCTGAAGACATGCTTCCAGAGAATCCGGCCGATCCAGGACCCTAACGACAACGGAGGTTCCCGTCCGGCGTGACTCCTCAGCGTACGGCTTGAGATTCCGGGACCCTGTTGTGAGAAGAACGGGCTGTCCAAAAGAAAAGGCAATACGAGCAGCGTCTGCGTGATCCTGCGCCCAGATCACCTCATCGGAATCGTGTAATGCGGCAGGTCTGTACCACCTGAAATAGGGTATACGGTGCTCTTTAGCTACTTTCCGGGCATGATTTGTTATCACCGAAGCATAGGGATGGGACGCATCTATGAGGACTGTGATTTCCCTTTCCAGGATGAGCCTTGACAAGCTTTCCCGATCCAGGGGACCGGATCGCCTGGACAGATTCGGATGGCTACCCAGACTCAGAGGAGCATCCGTGGCTGTAGAAACCAGGACAAAGAAACCCGCGGAGACGAGAGCATTCGCCAGAACTCCGGTCTCACCTGCTCCTCCGATGAGAAGAATCATACCTTGTAACCGCGTGGAGTCACAAACCATCCGTCGAGCAACCTGGAAGAGGTATTGCCGATAATGACAATGCTCCTCATGGTGATTTCAAAATCCAGGAATGTGTCGAGATCGGCAATCACAATGCGCTCGTCTTTGGTTCCGACTGAGGTCCCTATTCCCACCGGGGTGCTGCCTTTCCGGTATCTTCTGAATATGGCCGCAGCCTCGTCCAGTTGTTCCGTGCGTTTCTTGCTCCTGGGATTGTACAAAGCAGTCACCAGATCAGCGGCAGCCACTGCCTCCAATCGTTTGCGAATCATATCCCACGGGACGAGTAGATCGCTCAGACTGATGCACGCGAAGTCCAACATGAGCGGAGCGCCCAAACGAGCCGCAAGTGCTCCTGCTGCTGTTATTCCCGGGACGATTTCGATAGGAAAAGACTGTTTCTCGCGATTCGCCAGCTCAAGAGCGAGTCCTGCCATGCCGTACACTCCGGAATCACCGGAGGAGATCAACGAAACCGTGAAGCCTTCACCGGCTTTGCGGACTGCTTCGAGGCAGCGATCGGTTTCCTTGGTCATTCCTGATGAAATCAGCTCCTGTTGCTGGATCAGATCGCCGATCAGATCGAGATAACGCTTGTATCCGACCACCACCTGGCTTTCGAGAATGGCTTTTTCGGCTCTAGGTGTGCGATCCAGCGGTCCGCCGGGACCGATTCCTACCACAAAGAGTTTTCCCTGGCCACTGCCACGGTCACTCCGTTGCGAATCTGTTTTCTTATCAGTAATGTTGTCCTCCTTCCTGCGAGCAATGCACAGGGTTCCGCAACTGCAGGCAGGTCCACTTTTTCTCTGACAAAATCCGATTCCTCAAATACTCGCGGAGAATCGTTCAACTCCTGTGAGGAGACGAACCTGAGCGGGATTCCCAGGGTCCGGGCTGCATCGATCAACCCGGTCTCGTCCGCTTTCAGGTCCGCAGAAGCGAGCAGCCTCACATCATTCACGGAAAGATGAGCTTCGGAAAGAACTCCATTCACGGCATCCAAAATGTGCCGAGCATCGGCTCCTCTTCTGCATCCTATGCCCACGATCAGGGTCTTGAGTGCTTCCGTTGTGGTGGTGACGATCGGCTCGGCAGAGAGAATATTCCCTATTTCCAAGGCGAGATCGTTTGCTCCACCCTCATGGCCGCTCAGGAGACTTATTGCCCATCTGCCGGCTACGTCGACTGCAACCACAGCGGGATCTTCAGTCTTATGCCGAATAAGCGGAGCAATCGCACGCACTACTACTCCGCAGGGCATGATGTAAACCAGGCCGCGGTAATGATTGAAGATCTGCGCGGTCAAATCGACAACGCTGGTGAACTTGATCACAGACGAACCGATGGGGACGTCCACCTGATCGTGCACGTACACAACTGTATCAGGGCGCTTTGACGCGATAGCTTCAGCGAGTTTCAGCCCTTCGGACGAAAGTGTCAAAACCGCGAAAATCATTGCGGGTCCGCCACACGGTATTCGTGGGAAAATGAAGGATCGTAAAGCTTGGAAGCAGGGAGGCCTCTCGATAAAGCTCGGCCGACGACAATCATCGCGGTCTTGCGAATACCGGCATTCCGGACTTTTTCGGCTATATCGTCCAATGTCCCCCGGATAATAAGTTCATCTTTCCAGGAGACTTTGTATGCCACAGCAGCAGGACAATCGGCACCATAATGCGTGGCAAGCATGTCGGCTGCTTCGGCCATCTTGTGAACAGACAGGAAAATGCACAGGGTTGCGTGAGTTCGCGCCAGGATTTCAAGGTCCTGCTCCGGAGGAACAGGAGTCCTGCCGGATGCACGAGTCAATATGATAGTCTGCGCCGTCTCAGGAGCGGTAAGCTCGGTTTTCAGCGCTGCGGCGGTAGCCTGGAACGAGCTTACTCCCGGCACAACTTCGTAGTCGATTCCGAGCTTGTCCAGTTCGGTCATTTGCTCGCCGATGGCGCCGTAAATAGAAGGATCTCCCGTGTGGAGCCGCACTACATCAACATTTCTCGCATTTGCATCCTTAAACACAGCGACGATTTGAGGCAAATCCATGTTCGCGGAATCGTGCTTTTCGGCATGGGAAGGCACAATAGCAACTACATCAGGGCTCACCAGAGATCCGGCATAGATGCAGATGGCACAATTCTCCAGCAGGTGTCTGGCCTTAACGGTGAGCAGATCCGGATCTCCCGGACCGGCGCCGACGAAATACACTTTCATGCGTTTTTCTCCGGATTCATTCGGACGAGAATGATTGACATGTAGCCGGTATCCGCCTCTTCACCCCTGAGCTTTGTAAGATCCGTTTCTATCCTTTGACCGTCCATCCCCACGTGAGAAACGAAAACCGCCCTTCCAAGAGCCTTTGCATTTTTCAGAATGTCCAGAATTCCTCCAAGGCGTTTGCCAATCTTCATGAGAATAACAGTTCCCCCTGAAGTCACCGCATGTCGAACGGCCTCAAGATCGTCTGCAGTAGGTATTATGGTAACCGGCTCTTTTCCCTGGCCCACAGGAAAGTCTGCCAGAGCAGCGGCAGCGCTGAAAGCGGTGATCCCCGGGATGGTGACGACATTGGTTCCGGGACTGCGGCGCTTGAGCGCTCGAAGGAGATAAATGTACGTGGAATAGAGGAGAGCATCTCCCAGGGTAAGAAAACAAGCATCTTCACCTGCTTCCAGGGTTTCTCCCACTATACGGGCGGATTCTTCCCAGCGAGCCTCGAGTTCTTCACGATCTGTAGTCATAGGAAAAAGGATTTCGTGAATTTCCGCATCGGGATTGATGTGTTTGCGTGCAATCGTCAATGCAAGGCTTTCCATACCTTTTCGCGCTTTGGGAACAAATACGTGTTTTGCTTCACCAAGTATTTTTGCAGCCTTTACCGTAATCAAGTCCGGATCGCCCGGACCGATTCCAATGCCATACAAAGTTCCTCTATTCATGATAACAAATCCTTTTTCACCACAATGACAACTGTCCGGGAACTCGTGCGAAGGCTTGCGAGTTCTTCCGGGTCGATCTCTCGAATGCATTCGTCATGCAGAGTGAGATTTTCGCAAAGAAATATTCGTCGTTGGTTCACCGTATCTTCGGGCAAATGAGATGCAATCCATTTGAGTGAATTGTCGCGGCCTCCCAAAATGGCGATTTTATCCCAGGAGTCCACGGATGGACTGTCCTCAGGATCTTCCTTATGCGCGCTGATAATCGCTGCGTCCGCCCAGTCCAAGCCGATTGCAGCGAATGCAGCCTGAACGGAACTCACTCCGGGGATGATCCGGCATGCTTCACGGCCGAAATTGGCAACGATCTTTTTCGAGAGACTGAAAATACCCGGGTCTCCCGTTACCAGCACTGCAACGCGTTTTTCCACCGGGATGGATCGAATTCGTTCCAGCACTTCCCCAATATTCGCAGTGACCGCAATTCGTTCCGCTGTACTTTCTGTGAAGACATCCAGCAAACGAGAAGCACCGATCAACACGTCAGATGCTGCCACCGCTTTGTGAGCTGCCGGCGTGATGTAATCCGGAGATCCTGGACCGCATCCTACGACTGTAATACGATGATTCAACTCTTTTTCCAAAAGCTCAGATCTCCGTGCGTTCCGAGGATTTCACCCCGGAGATCTACCAGAACCACGGATACGGAAAAACGTTTTTGTACTCGCTGAAAAACGGCAGCCTCGATCCGAGCCGCGACAGCATCGGCAAGTACGCGCTTTTCATCAATTGCGAGATCCCCGAAAATTGCTTCCACTGTAAGAGAATCTGGCGGTCTTTTTCCCACCACTTCTTCAGCCAACTTCAACATTGCAGGTACTGCACTGCTCGAATTGGATGAATGAGTGTCCCACTCGTTTTGTGCCAACTTCGCCAGTTTGCCCGGATGTCCGAGCACCAGCAAAGCATTGAAACGGTACTTGACCGTCTCGTCAAGCACAAATCCCCATGCGTTGCTCACTTCTATCAATTGTTCGGATGTGATGCTGAAATGACGTCGTGCAGCTTTTTCACCGATTCTGCCCGGCACGAACACGGGATATCGAATATCGCACGCGGCCGCGACGTTCAAGGAAACGACAAGCGTATCCTTCAAAGCTTCCAAACTGAACGGCCGGACAATCCCCGACGTCCCGAGTATGGAGAGACCGCCCTCTATGCCAAGTCTTGGATTAAAAGTTTTCTCAGCCAGTTCTCTTCCACCCGGAATGCTAACGGCGATCCGGACTCCGCGATTGCTTATTTCCCGAACAGCCTCGGCAATCATCCTTCTGGGAACAGGGTTGATTGCGGGTTCACCCGGTGGTATAGCGAGCCCGGGTTTTGTCACGGTCCCGACACCTTCACCGGCAACAAGCTGTATCTCTGATGAATCGGTCCAGGATACTTCCACAGTGACCAGGCAACCGTCAGTGACATCGGGATCGTCTCCCGCATCTTTCTTCACTGCGGCACGAGCCGATTGCCCTGTGGAGGAATATTCCGCAATAGGGAGCCTCACTCGAGAACCGTTTGCCAGACCGATTTCAACCCTGTCAGGCTTTTCACCTGACTGAAGAAGGATAGCGGCGGCTTTGGCCGCTGCAGCAGCGCAGGTTCCGGTGGTAAACCCCGTACGCCCGGACTCGGTCACTGGGGCACCTCCGGTTGTTTCACGATCAGGTTGTCCGGGATCAGTTCCAAGAGTCGTGAGCGGGCTTCCCCTATGGTCAATGGGAGCCCTGCTATGGGGACTCCGTCATGCTGCTTCAATTTGTGGAGCAGAGTTGCTATGTACGGCAACCTGAGGCACGCATCACGTATCATCTCGTGTTCGCAAAAGATTTCGTCCGAAGGCCCCTGCTTGAGAACCCTTCCTCTTTGAAGAACGTATATGCGATCTGCAAATAAGGGGAGCAAATCAACGTTGTGGGTGGCCAAAATTATCGTAATCCCTTGTTCCCTGTTCAGTTTGTTCAGTAGACGCATCATAAGCGTTTCACCGGCAGGGTCGAGCCCGGCTGTCGGTTCGTCCAGAATCAGGATTGAAGGATTCATGGCGAGCACCCCGGCCATGGAAACTCTTTTTTGCTCTCCATAACTCAGGTGGTGGATGGCCCGATGACGGAGTTCAGATGCTGCCACGCACGCAAGGGCCTCACCCACGCGACGCTGCACTTCATCTTCTTCAAATCCGAGATTTCTCGGCCCGTACGCCACATCTTCTTCAACGGTAGCGGCGAACAACTGATCGACCGGATTCTGCAAAACCAATCCCACTGTCTGGAAAAGGTCTTTCTTTGCAATCCGACTGAGATCTTTGCCGTGTATTACGACTTTCCCTTTCTCTGGTTTCAATAGGCCGATGAGCACTTTAATCAGAGTGGTTTTGCCCGATCCATTCGAAGCGAGCATCGCGACGAACTCACCGGGATCGGCATGGAAATTCACACGATCGAGTGCCCGAGTGCCTTCCTGATACTTGAAACAGACGTCTTGTGCACTCACTGCAGGAGAGATCATATGATGTACCGTTCCACAAAAAGAAAAGCCATGAGAATAACTGGAACAGCAACAGTCAGAATCCTCACATCTTTTTGCTCCAGCACCGGAAGAGGTCCAAAGGGCATAGATCCCTGATAGCCACGTAATGTCATTGCTTCGTACGTCCTCATTGCCTGATCCATAGCTCTGATCAGCACGGTACCGGCAACTACCCCTACCGAGCCGAGAGAGGTCTTGATTGACGAATAGCCAAGCCTGGCTCGTTGAGCCGTAAGCACATCGGATGTCTGATCCAGGAGAGAAAAGGTGTAACGATAAACCAGCATTGCGATTTCCACCCAGCCTTCGGGAATTTTGAACCAGCGCAACGCCGCAAAGATCTTGTGCGCGGGCGTAACAGAACCAAGAAGGATTACGGTACTCACAGCGGCCAATACTCGGCTGCCCAGGAGAATTCCCCGTGCAAGGCCCTCCTGACTGGCAATGAAGGTCCATGAACCGATATGCAGAGTCATGAGTGGAGTGGAACCGGTTAAGAACATTTGCAGAAGAACCAGAACAGTTACAATGCCCAACGGCCCGGAAAGCCTCAACAACACGAGGCCCGGCGGTATCCGGATTAGTGTCATTGTTATAAGGCAGCACGTGAAAACCACGAGCGGAAACCACACCATTTGCGAGAGAACCGTGCAAAAAATCAGCAGCAACGCCAAAATGAGTTTAATGCGAGGATCGACCCGAGTGAGTGTATTTTCCCTGGATGCAAAAATATCTGAGAAAATGTCAAACACGGGATGGGTCACCTATACGTCTTTCGGGAGGGAACAGTCCCCGAAAAGTGTAACCGGCGATAAAGCCTCCTACTGCTCCTGCGAGCAGAAAAAAGAAGAGCAAAGCATCTCCTTTTATAAACGATTCGCTGGGGGGGCGGCCTGCTTCTTCAGCAAACTTTTTCACGACTGTTTCATCGACTCCGGACCATTCCGCGGACTGGTTGAACACTACCGATCCGAGAATGACTCCCAGCACCAGAAGGACCGCTGCAACTGCGAGTGCTTTTTTCATCTGACGTTCCCCCTTGCCATTAATGCGAGGTACTCGGGGCGACGCGCATGAATGAACGAATAAGCGCCTGCGGAGATAAATCCTTCCAGGATTCCAAGAGGAATTTGCGTGGGCATAAATGCCACCATTATCGTTCCGAACATCGTGAAGAAAGAGCCGTCCTGGTGGAGTGCTGCTGCAAGGGCAAGTGAGGTGAATCCATACGTCACCCAGTCGGAAACGATTCCAGCGGCAAAAGCGCCAACAATCCACGAGGTTCCCAGTTTTCTGCACAGGAGGAATGCCCCATAACCTGAAAATGCCCCGGCGACTCCCATAGAAAAGATGTCAGCTCCAAGCGTGGTAATGCCTCCGTGTGCAAGGAACAACGCCTGAAGCGTCAAAGCGATGCTCGCCACCAGAACAGTGAGGCTTGGCCCAATGAGAATAGCAGCCATTCCGGTTCCAGTCGGATGCGAGCAGGTCCCCGCAGTGGGCACCGGAATCGGCATGCAGGAAATGATAAATACTGCCGCTCCGATAAGTCCTAACATGGCCTTCAAATGCGGTTCCTCTTTGGTGCGGGAGGCGAGTTCCCTTAAGCCCATAATTACGAATGGAATCGAAAGCAAGAACCACAGGAGTGCCCAGGGAAGCGGGAGGATTCCTTCAGAAATATGCATGGCATGTGCCGGACCGGACAAGAGCAGCACCGATCCTGAAGATAAAAGCAAAACCGCATTCAGACGAGTTTTCATTCTGGCTCCTTTCAGTGGTGCCGTTTTCTAAAATATTCTTGAGCTTCTTCCGGTTTCATAGGTACAAATTCAAATTGCCCGGGTGGGATAGGAAACTTTTCTTTTGGGGGTAACACCAGGTCCTTGACGTCTTCCAGAGCTATTGAATCGTCAATTCTTCGTTGCACCAGGTCGATGAGCATGTCGTCGTACCCGAGATTATTCCCCAGGATGACTTTGACCTGCGGGTAGAGATTCGCTTTTTCCTGCATCATCTCAGGTATGTCCAGAACCAGATGCAATCCGTCATGCAAGAAATACGGTATGACAATCACGCAGGTCGCGCCGTTTCTCACGCATTTTTCAAACGTTTCAGGAAAATGGGGACCGAGTCGCGACATGTAGCAGACTTCCACCATGAAGTATCCGTGTTTTCTTTTCAAGCCCTCTGCAACTCGCACCATGTTTTTTCCGGCTTCGGGGACTCGGCTTCCATGACCGAGAAGAATTATCGCGGTAAGTTCCATGCTCAATGCCACACCTCTTTTCTCTCTAAGGGACCGGAATCCCGGTCTCCTGCAATGAAGATCATTGTTGACTCGCCTCCATCTGTTTTTCCATCGCGAGAGAGCAAAGGGCATGTATCGCGGCAACGGCCAAGGGACTGCCGCCGCGCCGCCCATTTATCGCAATAAATGGAACCGCAAGGGTCATGAGTTCGTCTTTACTCTCAATCACGTGCACAAACCCCACTGGCATGCCGATTACCAGAGCAGGCCTGAGCCCTTCCTCCATAACAAGACGGTTCAGCTCAAGAAGAGCGACCGGTGCATTTCCGAACACTGCTATTGCCCCATCGAGCACAGACCGTGCCTTGCGCACCGCATGGAGCGATCTGGGTAATCCTGTTTCCCGGGATTGACGGGCAACTTCCTCGTCTGCCACATGGCAGACAATAGAATCAGCTTTGTACGCAGGACAGACTTGCCTGAGCCTTGCCAGAGAGAGACCCGATCGGATCATATTTGAATCGGCAAATATCGGAGCACCGGACCGAAGAGCCTTGATTCCCTCGGAAATGGCATCCTTCGAAAAACGTACGTTCTCGGCAATACCGAAATCTGCAGTGGTATGAAGAAGCCGCCGGACCACCTGCCATTCGTCCGGGGAAAAAGGAGCATTCCCCATTTGACTGTCAATTATCTCAAATGAGCGGCGTTCAATTTCCTCGCCTGTCATAGGCGCATTCAGAAAATCATGCATCAAAGGCCTGGCCGGAGTCTTCTGCGTCATAAAACAGAACCTTTCAGAGCAATCGATCGGAACCGCTGAACAGCCCCGGGTTTAGATGCAAAATGTGCATGCACGTACGTCGCCAGAACCGCACCGGACTGAAATCCCTCAAGCACAGCCCTCTCATTCCGTCGATACATCACGGAATAGGTCCGATTCCAGCCGACTTCAGAAAGTGTGTCTTCTTCAAGCTCAGAGTAATGGAATTCATGTCCCCTGATGCGGTCTCCAGCAGCGCCGAACAGAGAATCTTCCCGCAAGGTGACTTCTACATATCCGAGAGATTTTCGATGAGGAAGCATCCGGCTCCACACGGGAAACACTCCGGTCATCGGGTGTTTTGTCCCGTTTTGCGCCTCAATTCCTTGTGCAAGGTACATTAGCCCACCGCATTCCGCATAAACAGGTCTGCCGGTTCTGCAGAACTCTCGAACTGAATCAAGCATTCTGGTATTTGCAGAAAGCTCGGCTGCATGCACTTCCGGATATCCGCCACCGATGTAGAGAGCGTTCAGGTGCTGGGGAATTCTTGTATCTCCCATAGGGGAAAAGTACACCAGCTCAAATCCTGCGGACCTTAGAGCTTCCAGGTTGTCCGGATAATAAAAGTGAAAAGCGTCATCCAGGGCTACTCCCAGCCGGAGCGATTCGCTCTGGGACGAATTCGGATCTGCCTCTTGTTCAGAAACGATTGGAGGCAGAGGCATCGTCACTCCGGCATGCTTCAGCACTTCATCCAGACACCCGTATTGTTCCAGCGCGTCCCCCAAGCGGGATAGAGTTTCCTGTGCCAGATTACGGGAATTCGCAGAAACCAGACCGAGATGACGACTCGGCAACTCCGGAAAAGCACCTCTCGGTATGGCAGCCAACAAAGATGGCAGATCGGCAGAGTTAAGCGATTCAGCCAGCCATTTTCCGTGCCGTTCCGAACCACACCGATTGGCGAGGACTCCTTTTACTTTGATGCCTGAATCGAACCGGCAAAATCCATGAACCAGAGCCGCAATGCTTCTAGCCATACCGTGAGCGTTCACCACCAGAAGCACGGGAGCATCCAGGAGCCGCGCAATTTCTGCTGTACTGCCATCTTCAGCAACAGGATCGCTCCCATCGAAAAGACCCATGACCCCTTCCACCACGGCAATATCAGCCCCGGCGGATTTTTCACGAAAAAGGCGCTGGGAGTATTCCTTGCCTGCCATCCAACTGTCCAGGTTGTAACATGGTCTCCCTGATGCCAGACTGAGATAGGTCGGATCGAGGTAATCGGGTCCCACTTTGAATGTCTGCACGCGAAGCCCGCGTTTTCGCAAAGCGCTTACCAACGCAAGTGTGACTGAAGTCTTTCCGACTCCGCTGTTGGATCCCGCGATTACCAGTCTAGGGCACAGTAAACTCACGTTACTCTCACCAGATCGTGTGGATAACGATCGATCTCGTTGTAAGAAAAAAGGCCAGGGCAATCCCTGACGTGACCAGCAACAGGCTGTTGGCTCTTGCTATATGAACAGGTTTCACCGGAAAGATCGGATCGCCAAGTGTCGGTTTCTGAGAAGGCTGTCCGCCGTAATAGCTCAAACCGCCAAGCTGTATTCCCAGAGCGCCTGCCATAGCTGCTTCAGAATGTCCCGAATTAGGGCTCGGGTGCTTTCTTCTGTCCCGTACGAAAATCCAGGCTGAAAGCAACCACTTTTGTTTTGTTACGAGGGCAGCGAGGGGAACCAATAAACCGGTTATTCTCGCGGGCAGGTAGTTGGCCAAATCGTCTATCTTTGCAGACGCCCATCCGAATTCGCGATACTTTTCGTTTTTGTACCCGAATGTGGAATCCAGCGTATTTATAGCTTTGTACACCATAATCCCGACAGGACCGCCCAATACGGCATAGAACAGGGGAGCCGTTACGGCATCCACCATGTTTTCCGCGACACTCTCCACCGTGGCCTTTATCACCCCCGCTTCATCGAGTGATTCCGTATCGCGACCGCAAATCATGCCCACCCGGTTTCTCGCCTCAGGTATGGACCCAGAACAGATTGCTGCATACACGGCTTTACTGTGGGCCAACATGTCACGGGCAGCTATTCCCGCATATAGAAAGTAAATGGAGACAAGATCTCCAAGAAATGGATGCCACTGTGCCGCAAGACTCATTAATCCCCAAACCACAAGACCGGTAAAGAGAATGGTTCCTGCAGCCACAGCTATGCCGGCGCGTCTTGGATCTTTTATGGCGGATCGAGCAGGGTGTTCCAAAAGTTCGGCAAACCGGCCGATAACCCTTACAGGATGGGGCAACCATCGAGGATCTCCAAAGACGAGATCAAGCATGATAGCGATAATTATTTGATATTCCAGCGACATTACAGTCCCATCAATCTGTAAATTTCTTTCATGCGAATGGACGCACGCACTGCCTCAGCAAGCCGATCGAATGCAGGCTCCAGATCGTACACTGCACAGATTCTGCATTTGGGCGCCAGCCCTTTTCGAACGAGAAGCCTGTCTATGAACCATCTGCGGAATTCATCCGCATCGAAGATTCCATGAAAATAGGTGCCCCAAACCTGTCCGTTCGAAGACATTGCACCGTCGGTGTGGCCTTGCTGATGCTTTATCAATGGTTGCGTATCGGTGCATTCGGTGAGTCCATGGTGAATTTCGTAGCCTTTGACAGGAAGGCCGGAAGCGAGATGAACTCCTTCCGCGCGAGTCAAGGTTTTTTCCAAAGCCATCAAAGTGGTAACATCCAGGAAGCCCAGGCCGCTCATGGTTTTGCCGGAGGACTCAAGGTGATGAGGATCCGATATTACCGATCCGATCATCTGGAATCCTCCACAAATTCCGATCAGTTCCGTACCGTTCTGAATAAGCTGTCCGATTTTGTCCGCTATTCCGGCCTGACGCAGATACTCCAGATCGCCGATCACATTTTTGCTTCCGGGAAGGATGACTGCATCCGGATGGTTGAGCTCCGCGGCAGTTCTTACGATAGTCACCTTCACATCAGGTTCGAGATGGAATGCATCGAAATCGGTAAAATTCGAAATATGCGGTAGATCAATGACCGCTATTTCCACCGAATCATGCACATTTGCAGGACCGACACGGGATATGGATTTGAAAGTAACCGAATCTTCTTCCGGCAGTCCAAGATTGTGGAAATAGGGAACTATTCCGAAGGTCTCGCGTCCCGTGTGCTTGTACGTATAATCCAGAGCATCCTGGAGAAGTCCCGGATCGCCCCGGAATCGATTCACAAGGAATCCGGCAACCTGCGCTCGTTCCCATTCACTGAGCACTTCCATGGTGCCCACGAATGATGCGAAAACGCCACCGCGGTCGATGTCGCCCACGAGAATCACCGGAGCCTCGGCATATCGCGCCATCTGCATATTTACGATATCATGGTGTTTGAGATTCACTTCTGCAGGGCTCCCGGCGCCTTCCAGAACAATGACGTCAAATTCGTCTGCAAGGGAATCGTAAGCTTCTTTCGCTTTTTCGAAGGCAATAGGCTTGTACCGGACGTATTCCATCACATCCATATTGCCCACCGGCTTACCATTTACTATTACTTGACTACCCGTATCGGTATTCGGTTTGAGAAGTATGGGATTCATGCGGACATCCGGGTCAAGCCTGCAAGCTTGGGCCTGGACTACCTGAGCGCGCCCCATTTCTCCGCCGGCTCGGGTCACGAAAGAGTTGAGAGACATATTCTGGGATTTGAAAGGGGCAACTCTGAACCCGTCCTGGAGGAGAATTCTGCACAATGCAGCGGTGAGCACGCTCTTTCCTGCATTGGAGCTTGTTCCTTGAAACATGAGAGCCGGTTTTTTGCGGATTCGGGATTTAACGTTTTGTCCCGGTCCCATGATTTGTCCCAGTGCAGCAACGAGTTTCTCGTTTTGTTCCGGGGTTCGCACCGCGACTCGGAAGAATCGGCTGTCCAATCCATCAAAATTCGAGCAGTCCCGAATTGCTATGCCCTGCTTGAGCAGTTTTCGGCCCAACTCTGCTGAATCCAGGTTCGTATCCAGCCTGATCAACAGGAAGTTTGCGGTCCCGGGATATACGTGCAGTCCCGGTATGGAGGCGAGTTCAGAATAAAGCGCCTGTCTGCAGTCGGTCACGAAAGATCTGCTCTTTTCCCTGTATTCCCGATCCAGGAGAGCAGCCTGACCGATTGCCAGCGCAAAGGTATTCACGCTCCAGGTGGGCTGGATTCTACGAATCGCTTCCGCAAGACCCGATTCCAGAGCAGCCAATCCAAGCCGTATTCCTGGTATTGCATAGATTTTTGTAAGCGAAAGGAGCACGGCCACGTTGGGCGGCAGATCGTGTGTCAGACTGCGGAACCCTTCCACAAAGTCCCCGAAAGCTTCGTCCACGACAAAGAATGTGGAAGGATTTTCCTTCACGAAGGTCCTGAGTTTCTCAGGGTCCAAAAGGAGCCCGGTAGGATTATTGGGACTGCACAGGAACACGATTTCTCCACCGTGTATCATCGATTGCAAGTGCTTCCAATCGAGGCGAAAGTCCTCCGATTCCTTCAACACGAGCTTCACTACGTCCAAACCGGCTGCTCTCGCGGCTTCTTCATAATCGGAATAGGTGGGAACAGCAATAACGGCTCTTCGAGCACCAACTGCATGAGGAATCAGATGCAGAATTTCCGTCGAACCGTTTCCCGCCACGATGTTTTCAGGGCTGATTTCATAACGGTCTGCGGCTGCAGCAATGAGATCGGAACAGGTCGGGTCCGGGTAATGCACTATGGACCCTAATACTGAACTCGCGAGTCCTCTAAGCCATTCAGGAAATCCGAGAGGATTGATGTTTGCCGAGAAATCGATGATGCTATCCTGCGGGATTCCCGATTCCCGGGACAAAGCCAAGAGATTTCCGCCGTGTTTCCGTGATGTCATGTACACCGCCGATCATACGTTTGCCTGGGATACCGATGCTTCCTCAAATGTCGCCACTTCAGTGAGAATGCGGACCGCTGCGTCTACAAGCGTCATGGCGAGAGCCGCACCGGTTCCTTCACCCAGCCGCATATCCAAATTGAGAAGGGGCTTTGCTCCGAGATGATCGAGAGCTATGATATGCCCCTGCTCGACACTGCGATGTGCCGCTATCATGTAATCGCGCGACGCGGGACAGATGCTCGCTGCTATCAACGCTCCGGCTGTGGAGATAAATCCGTCGATAAGGACTGGTTTGCGCCTGGATGCAGCCCCGAGAATGAGTCCTGCGATTCCACCGATCTCAAATCCGCCTATTTTTGAGAGTACATCCCAGGGATCGCGGGGGTCGGGGTTGTTGACCTTGAGAATCTTCTTTATCACTTCGACTTTGTGAAGAAATTGATCGTCTTCGATTCCTGTGCCGCGACCCGTTACTTTCTCAGGCGGTTGGCCCGTGAAAGCGGCTACAATAGCGCTACTGGGGGTTGTGTTTCCGATACCCATGTCTCCGGTGCCGAAAAGACTGTAGGAAAAGCTCAACTCATGAGCTATCTCGATCCCCGCTCTTACCGCCAGTATTGCTTCCTCACGCGTCATTGCGGGCCCAACACCCATATTGTCCGTGCCCGGCCGGATGCGCCTTGAGACAAAATTCAGATGGCCTTCGACTCCTTCAATTTCTCCGGCCACGCCCATGTCCACCACGACTACATCTGCTTTTACAGTCCTGGCAAGCGCGTTGATTCCGGCTCCGCCGCGCAGAAAGTTGTGAACCATCTGAACCGTAACTTCTGCAGGGTATTTGCTCACGCCCTCCGCTGTAACGCCATGATCCCCCGCCATGGTCACAATGACCCGGTTATCGAATTTCGGGTTCATCGATCCGGTCATCCCGGCAAGATCCATGGCTAGGTCCATGAGTCTGCCCAATGCCCAGTGCGGCATGGTGAGCATGTCCAGCCTTTCCTTGGCTCTATTGCGAAAATATGTGTCAGCCGGTTCTATCCCGGCGATTGTCTGTTCGACCAAATTCATAAAGAAGTCCTTTCCTTAAGAGTCAGTGGTAATCCGCACGCAACGAGCATGACCTCATCGGCCTTTGTGGCAATTATCTGATTACAGCGTCCGACAAGATCCCTGTACAAGCGTCCCAGAGGGTTTTCGGGGACAATTCCCGATCCCACTTCATTGGTGACGAATACGACTGTTGCATTTGAAAGGGAACAGGCATCCAGCAATTCTCCCACTACCGAGATCAGCTCGTATTCGGTAAAGTCTTTTTCCTGCAATGAAGCTTGGTACATCAGATTGCTAATCCACAGGGTCAAGCAGTCGACAAGATAAACGGAATGCCTGGACTGAGCGAGAATTGGAGCGATTGCGACGGGTTCCTCAATAGTGTCCCATAATCTATCGCTTCTCTGCTCTCTGTGCTTTCTGACCCGCTCAGCCATTTCTGCGTCCTTCGGCTGACAGGTCGCAATGAAGCCACGAGATCCGGGAAGAGATTCGGCCAGATTCAAAGCGTAATCACTTTTTCCGCTTCGACTACCGCCTGTGATAAGAACGATCCTCGCCATTTGAGACCTATTTATTATGCTATTTTGAGGAACAATCCGGAAAAATTCAAGTAGCTTTCCAACATGAGTAAAAGGCTCAGTCGGAAAATTCTCCCTGACCGGAGTTCACATAAGCGTCTCAACATCCTGAATACAAAAACAAATATACGCTAAGCGCGTAGCGACAGGAAACCTGCCCGTGCCAGAGGCAGTGTGCGGAAGGAGAATCGATGGTCAGAAGCATAAAAAAATCCTCGGGTATGCCCGAGGATGCCGTTTTTCATCCTGCTGCCATGCTCTCGAACCGCGAAGAGCGTGACGCTATAGCTCCCATGGGCAGGTCTTCTGGCTTCCGGTTCGTTTTACTCGCCGCCCTTCCCATCAAGAATTGACAGTGGTATTGCGGCTTTCATCCCCGGTTACAGCGGCGGGTCCGCAACGGATTTGCACCGTTTTCCCTAAAATCCTGATTTTTAGGATAGCCCAATTACTGAACCTTAACTAGTAGGATAACGGTCGAAGGCTACAACAGTCAAGGAAAAAAATCCGGGAAACTGTGTCGACACCCCGATCCTGACCCGAAAAAGTCGCTGGAAGCGCGACCGAACGTAGCCGTGGGCGCAACCGTTTGCTACAGCATGTCGCGCAATGAAGTTTTTCCGTGCACTCCAATCTTTATAGCGATTGCCAAAAATTTTGACGTTTATCCCATGCTCCAACACAAGATACTGGTGGGAACCGGCGTCCCTGTCGGTCCATTATATCGATATCATTGATCATATTAAAGATGTGCCGGCACGGAGGCACGGCACCCACCAACATTCTTATTTCAATCGGATACCACTTTTGGCAATTCTTTATACGTTGTCATCGATCCTCGGAATGAGCCTGATCGGGATTTCCGCAGTGAAACGGCAACAGGGAAGATCAGACATTGTCGCACTTTGAGATGGAGAACATCAGGCCTCATGATTTTGACTTCTTGATTTTTTTCTGCTGTTGGTTTAAATTTGATGCTCACCCATCGTTTTTCCAGCAGATACTTAGATCCAGGAGACTTCACTCATGGCAGATTTCGAGCCCACTATAGTAGCATTTTGTTGTCATTATTGTGCGTACGGCGCGGCGGATCTCGCCGGCAGCATGAGACTTGAATATCCTACCAATATACGAGTTATCCGACTGCCTTGCACAGGAAAGATTACGCCGGTTTTCCTGCTCCGGGCTTTCGAGAAAGGCGCTGACGGCGTATACGTTGCCGGCTGTCTTGAAGGTGATTGTCACTTCATCCAAGGAAACCTGGTGGCCAAACCTCGCGTGAATTATACGAAGAAATTGATCCAGGAAGCCGGTCTCGAGCCGGAACGCCTGGAGATGTTCAACATGAGCGCCGCCATGGGCCCGAAATTCGCCGAAGTCGCTCGTGAGTTCACGGAACGCATCCGCAATTTGGGTCCCAGTCCACTTAACAAAAAGCATAAGAATACGGTAAAAGCGGCTTAAAACAGGCAAAGTCCCTTTGGAGGCGAAAAATGGTCATAGGCGAACGGAAACCCTTCGATGAAATCATGCGTATGATAGAAGGGAACAAGAAAATCATGGTACTGGGATGCGGTGGCTGCGTAACAGTATGCCTTACGGGCGGTCACGATGCAGTACGCGTTCTGTCCAGCCAACTCAGAATAGCACGCGAAAAAGAAGAAAAACCGCTCGAAATTATCGAACATACTATAGAACGACAATGCGATCCCGAGTACATCGAGCAAGTGGAGAGCATGGTTCCTCAAGTGGAAGCAGTTGTCTCCATGGCATGTGGCGCAGGCGTGCAGTTCATGGCGGAAAAATATATGGGAATTCCGGTGTACCCTGCTCTGAATACCGGATTCGTGGGCGGTTCCAAGAAAGAAGGATACTACGTCGAACGCTGCCAGACCTGTGGTGAGTGTAAACTGGCGTACACCGGCGGAATCTGTCCCATAGCCCGTTGCTCGAAAAGCCTTCTGAACGGTCCGTGTGGAGGCTCCACGAAGGGCAAGTGCGAGATCGACCCCGATGTGGATTGCGCCTGGCAACTGATAATCGATCGGCTGAAATCTCTCAATCTCATGGATAGATATGAACAGATCATGCCGTCAAACGACTGGAGATCCAATAGGGACGGAGGTCCCCGCAAGATGATCAGGGAGGACTTTCAACGATGAGCGTCGAGTGTAAAACAAACAGCAAACTCGAGAAGATTCTCAGGTCCGGCCAGTTCGCGGTAACCGGCGAATGCGGCCCACCTCGCGGCGCCGATCCGGAAGTCATCCGAAAAAAATGCCAGCTCCTGAAGAATAATGCAGATGCTTTCAATATTACCGATAACCAGACTTCAGTGGTGAGAATGTCCTCAATCGCTTCCGCTGTGATCATGATGCAGGAAGGGATGGAGCCGGTCATGCAGATGGTATGCAGAGACCGGAACCGAATCGCCATGCAGAGTGACATTCTCGGTGGCGCTGCTCTGGGTATCAACAACATGCTCTGCTTGTCCGGAGACCACCAGAAATTCGGAGATCATCCCTCAGCGAAGAACGTGTTCGATCTGGATTCGATTCAACTGATTCAAACAGTCCGCGGCATGAGAGACAACGGGAAATTCCTCGGTGGCGATGAAATCAAGGGTGTTCCCAAATTGTTCATTGGAGCTGCGGAAAACCCCTTTGCGGACCCCTTCGAGATTCGGGTGCCGCGTCTGGCCAAGAAGGTGGCGGCCGGAGTGGAGTTCATCCAGACGCAGTGTATTTTCAATGTGAAGAAATTCGGGGAATGGATGAAAGGCGTCGTAGATCGGGGTCTTCATGAACAGGTGTTCGTCCTCGGTGGCGTCACTCCGTTCAAATCATTCGGCATGGCAAGATACATGGCCAATAACGTGCCTGGAATGGACGTCCCTGATGAACTCCTGAAAAGGATGAAAGATACGCCAAAAGAAAAACAGGCCGAAGAAGGCATCACCATAGCCGTAGAGACCATTCAACAGCTCCGTGAGATGAAAGGCATAGCCGGAGTCCACATCATGGCTATCGAATGGGAAGAAAAGGTCGGAGAAATCGCACAAAAAGCGGGACTTCTCCCTCGACCTGTCGTCTGATCTCCTACAAAGAAGCAAAATCGGGGAAACTCTTCTTACAAGAAGGGTTTTCCCGTTTTTTTTGATAAATGTATTATGCTTCCGATTTATACGTGATCTCGGCATTGCGGGCTCAGCCCTTGTAGGGGCGTGCCACGATTTCTTATACATTCGAGATTCTTGAGACACGTTCTCCCCTCCCGGTCCATCATGCCGATATCATTGATCATACGAAAAATAATCCGGCACGGAGGCACGGCACCCACCATATTCTTGAATATTCATTTGGATAATTAACTCTGGGGATCACGATAAAATTTTCTGGAGGGTTTGGTGAACCTTTCTACAAACGAAGATTCACCAACTTTTACTATTCAAAAGCGAAATTCTTACACTTTCATCACGGCAAAGATCATCCGACCCGCGGTAGTCTGGAGCACGCTGGTTACGGTGACTTCCACAGTCTTCCCCATGTATCTCCTGCCGTTATCCACAACAACCATAGTGCCGTCGTCCAGATAAGCCACTCCTTGCCCATGCTCTTTGCCTTCCTTGAGGATCTGCACTTTCATGGTTTCGCCGGGCAGGACCACCGGTTTCAGAGCATTTGCAAGCTGGTTGATATTGAGCACCTGGATGGAATGCACTTCCGCGACTTTGTTCAGATTAAAATCGTTGGTAATAATTGCGTACCCCGTCTCCTTGGCCATTTCTATCAACTTTTGATCGACTTCTTTGACAGACGGATAATCGGTTGCTTCAATAATGATGACCACATGCGAGAGCTTCTGCATTTTGTTGAGAATATCCAGTCCCCGTCTGCCACGCGTCCTCTTTGTGGCTTCTGAAGAATCGGCTATCATCTGGAGCTCTTTGAGAACGAACTGAGGAATTATGAGATCGCCGCAGAGGAAACCGGTTTCGCACACATCTGCGATGCGACCGTCAATGACAACGGAGGTATCGAGGATTCCGATGACGTCACGCACTTTTTCCTTGCCGGTCTCGGATTTCTTCTTCAGCTCTCTTCCCTTCGTGGATCCGAGCTGCAATCCCACGAGACACAAGATCATCGTGACTGTCACATAAATCAGCAGGCCGATTTCAAGTCGTTCCAGATTGCGTTGAATGCCCCAAGTGATCAGATTGGAGGCCAATGCTCCAGAGATGACGCCGACCGCTCCTCCGATGATTGAGAAGGGGTCGAGTCTGATCCACATGCGGAGTAAACGAATGACAGCGATTCCGAGGAGCGCCCCTGCTCCCATATACGCAACAGTGCCCGTCGCGTCTCCGACCAGAGTCCACCCCAACAAGCCGCCAAAACCTATGCACGCTGTCAGGAGGACGACGGAAAGCAACTTACTTGGCATAGACAAACGGTCCCTTTCCTTGCAGCAAGGAGAACCTTGAATGGTAATACTTTTATTCCGTCTCGGCTGGCGGTCTTGTTCGGCTGAATATCTTGTTAATGGTCTTTTCTATTTCAGTCTCTTCGGTCTTTTTTGCCACAGAGAGTTCTTTTATCAAGAGATTTCTTGCTTGATCGAAAAGCCTGCGCTCGCCATGTGATAAGTCTTTTGTTTCTTTCAACAAACATAAATCCCGGTATACTTCGGCAGCTTGAAAAATGCTGCCGCTACGCATTTTTTCCTGATACTCGCGATGACGACGATTCCATGTCTGGGAATCTGTCTTCAAAGCTCTGTTCTGCAATATTTCTATTACCTTACTGACTTCGGATTCATCCACGATTTTGCGCACTCGATTGGATTCAACTTTGTCTACAGGCAGTTTTATCACCGGTCGTTCATTGGCGGTCTTAATTTCTGTCTCCAAGATGTAACATAGTTGATCGGAATTCCCGATTTTTTCTTTTCTTATATCGGTTATTCGCGCTACTCCATGAATCGGATATACCACAACTTCACCGATTTCAAATTCTGACATACTTACCGGCTCCCTTTCTTTATTTCCCGCCAATTCCTAAACAGTTCACAACAAATAATATAAGTCCCCCCTTGCAATGTGTTGATATTACTCAGCCTACTCATTCCGCTAAATTTATGATGCTTCAGATAACCCTTGAAGTCATTAAACAAAAACGATAAAATCCGAATACTGGTAGGTGGGTTGTGGGATCAACCCCATTCTCTTGAACCGGGGGGGAGAATATACAACGTATAGTGGCTTGTCAATAAAAAAGCACTACATGGAGCACATATGAATCCCTTCATAATATGCATAGTTACGATTGACGACATGGAGAAAGCCGCTCTGATAGCGCGTGTCCTGGTTGAAAAAAAATTAGTTGCCTGTGTCAATATTGTTCCTCAAATTCGCTCAATTTATTCTTGGAAAGGACAAATATATGATGAATCTGAATGCCTTATGATTATGAAAACTCGGCGTGAGCTTTTTGGAAAACTCCAGACCGCTGCAAAAGAGCTCCATCCTTACGAAGTGCCTGAAATCATTGCACTTGAAATAGCAGAAGGGCTACCTGCCTACCTGAGCTGGATTGATGAATCAACCCGACCGAAATTCTGACCCCAAGAGTATAATTGAAAATGGCTGTAAAATCCTAGGGATATCTGTCCATGCCGACGCAGCAGAAAAAATGATGATTCATTTTGCATTGTTACGGGAATGGGGGGAAAAGATCAATTTAACGGCTCTATCAGATCCTCAGGAAATAGCTGTGCTACATTATCTTGATTCGTTGGCCGTTTTCAAAGTCTTGCCGGTCACAGAAGGTATGTCTGTTCTGGATATCGGATCTGGAGCCGGTTTTCCAGGTTTGGTGATCAAAATCGCTAACGAAAATATAAAACTTACACTTCTTGATCGCGATGCCAAGAAGATAGTGTTTCTTAAGTATGCTGCCAGTGTGCTCCAACTGCGCGAGATTAGATTTCTTAATATTTCGGTCCAAACCCTCACGGAAAATCCCGACCGCCCGGCATATGACGTCATAGTGTCACGGGCTTTTTCTCTCCGATCGGAATGGATGACCCCTTTGGGGATGATTTTGAACCCTCGCGGAATGCTGGTTCGCATGGCCGGTCCCGCTTCACGGAAAGAAGATCTCTCCTTGCCCGGATTCGAGCTTGAGAACATGTGGGAAGGTCATTTGCCGTTTTCATCTCATTTCAGAAGGATAATTCTCTATCGTAAAATCGACCCCTCGTAGCGAGATCCTCCGCCCTTCCCTAACAGATTATTCACATTGCAGTAACGTTGAGCTGTTGTTTTGCGCTCAGGACATCGCAGCCTTCGCTATATTATGTGCACAACTGCGAAAATGGTATTAGTCACGTATGCCGAGTTCTTTTTTGGTTCCGTCGTGACGTATGAGATACATCTTCGGCCGATCCGAACAGCGACAATTCGATCGAAACTCGTCATACATCTTGCCGGCAGTCTTTTGAATTTTAGCGTAATGGCAGGTCTTCGATTTGACGACATAGGAATCGGTCAACTCGTCCCAGCAGTAGCCAAAGACACCTAATCGGTTGTCGAACCGACTCCGCTCTTTCATATAGGCGATAAATTCTTCGAGATCGCCATCCACTTTTTGCGTCATTCTTTTCTGCTTGTCCGGGATGTCTTCCTTTTCCGAATTCGAGACTTTCATCTCTGCGTACTGCTGTAAAGCTTGCTCTCTGTTCAGCCTCCGCCTTGCATCTTTTTCCTCTTCACTGGTTTTGATTCTTGTCTGTTCACGAAGGAATACTTCTCGTTCTTTCTCTTTTGCGGAAGGATCGGGTGCAGGCATTTTTCTGCGCCAATCGCGCAAATACTCGTTGGTTCGTTTCACTGCCGGATTGTGAGCGTCATCCTGATATTGGAATTCTCCGGAATACACTCCAGCGGCCATGGCGAAATGAGCTTTCACTTTGGCGCGAATGGCAGCTTTCTGGGGTTCCCCTCCATAATAACCGTCTTTTTGCTCCCGGTTGAACAGTCGATTCGTCAATTCTTCCACTGCCTCACGGCGGGCCTTGTCGAACAACATTCCGTACTGCTGATAATCATCCGGCCCATAATCCCCCGCAAGAGCGGAATATGCCAGGTGCAAACTTATTCCGAGCGCTATGAAAAGGACTGCTTTTCTCATGACCGCTCCGTTTCATACTGACAAGATTACGGCTCAATTTCTTGGGCGATCAACTGTGCTTCTTCCAGATCCTTTGGAGTATTCACATTCATGATGAATCTGAATTCAGGATCGTAAGGATAGAGTTCTTCTTCTGAGACTTCTCGTACCCTTACTCTTTTCAAAAAATCAATAATTTTGAGATCTCCGGACGCCAGTAGGTCCCTGATGTACGGGAGGCACTCTTTTGCATAAACCGCGTGTAGCGGCTCAAGTCCGCCCGGAAGACGGGGGATGATTACGTCCGCCTCACCTCGCAAATCTGTCAGATGCTCTATTACAGCCCCATTGAGAAATGGCATATCGCACGCGGCGAGAAATCCCCATTGTCCGGTACAGAGCGTCAAACCGGTGTACAATCCTCCGAGAGACCCGCGACCGGGGTAAATATCACCATGCATGGGTAGCCCCAGGAAAGAGAAATCGTCGGGAGAATTGGTAATCACGAGGACTTCGGGAAACAACTGTAGCAGTATTCCAGCAGATCGTTCAATAATGGTACGACCGCGCACCCGCAGTAGAGCCTTGTTCACACGGCCCATGCGGCGAGACTCTCCCCCGGCCAACAAAATGCCGGAAATCAAACCTTGCTGAATGGGCTGTTTCTTTGCAGACACGTACTTTTCCGGAGAAGTGACTAAAGATTTCTCGAGGGGGACGATTTCAGGCGCTAATTTACCAGCACCGGACTTCTTTTTGCAAGGGGGGATCGATAAACATAGACGTTAAGATAAAGAGATCCCTGTGCATATTTGTGCCAAAAATTCTGTCGTTTATCCCGCGTCTGAATTACAGGATATTGGTAGAGACCGGCGTCTCTGCCGGTACATCACAGCGATATCATTTATTAATATTGAAGATGTGCCGGCACGGAGGCCGGCACCCACCAATACTCCTTATTTCTGAATCAGACATTAGTTTTGGCACCTACCTATAGTGGAGAGAGAAAAAGAGGGGGTACTCCTCAATGGGAAGTATCCCCCTCAGATACTGGCAAGAACTTTACGGGAGTTCTACCTTCTCGTCGGTGGTATTGCCCGTTCGGGAGCAGCAGACGGTGATTCGGGTCTGGTTTCTACGGAGGGTTTGGCTTCCTGAGTCAAGGTGATTGCCCGTTTGGTCAAGCGATCGATATTCTTCGTCACTTCAGACAATTGCCGTTTATAGAGTTCCAGGGTCTTGGAGTATTCAGCGTACTGATCTCTGCAGGAACGATCCCTGACAAATCTGTTCAGGCTGTTGACGACGAGTGAGCGAAGCAGTTCGAGCTTCTTGTATGAAGTGAGATATTCACTGATATTTTCATCTATCGATTGCAGGTCCGGGAACCTGGACCTATCACAGATGTTCATCAGGTGGAGGGCGAGGATATCGTAACGAGCGATGAAGCCGGGATCGACCTTGATCACCCAGATTCTTTGGTTAATCTCCGAAAGCAGCTCTGCATATCTTTTGTACAAAGGGAGGTCCGTCACGGGGACGTCATAGACCTTGAACTCTATCTTGTCCACCCATTCCGGTTCTTCGAAAGAGAGATATCCGCCCGTCTTGACTATAGTTTCGCCCTTTTTGTATTCTGGACGGTTAGATGGTGAGATAATCCTTGAAAAAATAAGGCGTTCCGCACATACCCGGTTTTGTGTAAAGATTCTGGGAAGGAGGAACGCCAGTTGAAGAGATCTATACCAGATCCGTTCGGGATTGACGAGATTCATTTCAGAGCGTGTTTCAGCGCACCGAGTTTCCGTATCTTCGTTGCGCTGGTGGTCGGTTGGGTGCTCACTATGGGCAAGCACACTATCAGCCAGGTGATTCTGACCATGAGACTCCATGAATCCAAGCACTTCGCCAGCATCTACCGATTCCTCGGCAAGGGACGATGGGAGACTGACTTTGTCTCCTATTTCGTCTTCAGAATGTTGGTAGAAACGCTGATTGCAGAAGGGATCGAGATCCTTGTGGTGATTGACGACACCTTGAACAAGCACACTGGCAAGAAGATCTGTGGCGCGGGCTGGCAGCATGATGGTTCACTCCCAAAGCATACTAAGCAAAAGGGGTATGGAGTGTGCTTTGTCATCATAGGACTGGCGATTCGCCTTCCCGGCATCAGCGATCGCATGTTTTGTCTGCCATACGCTGCCCGCCTTTGGTGGCCGCCAAAGGCCAAGTTTAATCCCAAGAGCCTGCCCTACAAGACAAAACCCGAACTTGGATTGGATCTTATAAATCTGACTCATTCATGGCTCCAAGAGGGAGAAAGACTGAGAATTGTGTTCGACCTGGGATACTGCTGCGATACCATCCTCAAAGCACGACCCAAGAATGTGCACATTACAGGGAGGCTGAGAAAGGATGCAGCTTTGTTCGCTGTGCTGGAACCTGCTCCATTTACAGTGATGGGCAGACCTCGCAAGAGAGGCGCTCGACTGCCCTCCCTGGAAACGATGTTCCAGGACCCCAATCTGGGGTGGAATGAGATTAGGGTCTTCTGCTATGGAAAACAAACTAAGCTCCTGATACATCAGTTCACGGCGCTATGGTATCATAGCGCAGGGCAACAGCCTCTTTCGATCGTGTTGTGCCATGACCCGGCCGGCCACCATGCCAATATGGTGTTTTTCGATACGGACCCTCAGGCTGCACCACAGCAGATTATCGAGCGCTACGCTGCACGCTTTAGCATTGAGATGACCAATCGAGAGACCAAGAACCTCCTGGGTGCGGCTGAACCTCAGTGTCGGAAAGAGACCTCGGTAACCCGTGCCCCTATGTTTGCTTACTGGGCCTACTGCTTTGTAGTGCTTTGGTTCGTTGGGCAATTCGTCACTGCAAAGAACCTCGTTGCCGACCCGGCTCCCTGGTACTGCCGGAAAAAGTCGTTCACCTTTTCAGACATGCTGGCAGCAGCTCGAAGGAGTCATTTCTCGCTGAGAATTTATTCGAAAGCCAGCCGAATCAATAAGTTCGAAAAACTCAACGGCCCGCGCTCCACGCGCGGACTCGACCATGCAAGAATCGCGAAACTATAGTAGTTATATCAGTTGCCAAAATTAGTGACCGATTGAAGATTAGGAAGATTGGTAGGTGCCGTGCCTCCGTGCCGGCACATCTTAAATATGATCAATGATATCGATAGAATGGACCGGCAGGGACGCCGATCCCTACCAATATCCTGTAATTCACACGAGGGATAAACGACAGAATTTTTGGCACTGACTATAATGTCGGCAGAATGCAGCGGGAAGGCAAGGTCAAATATTTTGTGTCGCATCCCCTTACGATGCCGTCACATTCACTCTCGAGCCATGCACATTGCAAGGTCTCAACTGAGCCGCGTGCCAAATGAGACCATAGACGGCGCAATCGGTGGCTCCGTAGACATCGATCCTCAGGAACGCGCCGCATCGTGAACCAGTGGGGTACGTCGAAACGACAATGGGGCCGGGAGCACAGAGGGACTGGATTGGAGTAGGATCTATCGAGTGAGTGATGGAAAGCTGGCGAAAGTGATGGGAAGTGAAGAGATAGTCATTCAGGTTTACTGTTCCACTACGAAATACCCCGTGACGCCGGACAGTTCGGCAGACGTTTCGAGCACATCGGAAGATCGTTTTCCGCAGTTCAACAAGTTCGCATCCTGTCGGACGTGCCAGAAATCATGAAGGATTCAGGAAATGTCCTGAGTTCTTTTTTCGTCAGGGTTAACACGAGGTTAACATGAGTGAAGGAAAGGCTCAATATTTTAAACCTGGCACAGGAGACGAGTGAAGCCACTTTTTAGCGAGATCAGGCAAGCATTCCCACCGCGGGATATTCATTAGGGGGCTGGTGCTTCTTACATCTCGGCCCCATGTTCCCGAAGAACGTCTTCTATTTCACTGTGCTGCATGCCAGTGGCCATAACCAGTGCTGTCTCGCCGTTGCAATTCTTGGCGTTCACGTCGGCGCCGTGCTCCAGAAGCAGTCTTACCGGTTCAATGCGGCCCTGAACGGTGGCACCCATGAGGGCAGTCCAGCCGTCTTGATCAACCATGTCGATGTTTGCTCCTTTGTCAAGAAGCAGCTTCATAACCTCCAGGTTTCCGCGGACTGCAGCCTCCATTAAAATAGTGGTCTTGTACTTGCCTTTCGATGCATTGATGTTTGTTCCTTCGGCGAGGAGTCGTTCCAGCGATGCAAGGTCATCTTCAGCGACAGCGATTCGCGCCGCC
This sequence comes from Desulfomonile tiedjei DSM 6799, assembly GCF_000266945.1. Taxonomy (NCBI): domain Bacteria; kingdom Pseudomonadati; phylum Thermodesulfobacteriota; class Desulfomonilia; order Desulfomonilales; family Desulfomonilaceae; genus Desulfomonile; species Desulfomonile tiedjei. Next base: position 6,437,540 of record NC_018025.1, on the reverse strand, counting down.
TCATCCTTGTCCCTTTCCTTGGCCAGTCTGTTGGCAAGGGCCAGCGCTCCACGGATTCCGGTTCGATAGATCTTCGGGTCACTCATCAAGGTTCCTCTTTCCATTCAATGCCAGAGCAGTTCGTGAGGCTTTCGAGTAGTCGTTACGAGTCGAACAGCGATTGTCGATTTGTCAGTGATTGTCGATTTGTCGTTTCGGAAGCATAGAATCGCGCACCGGAACAACTGTCTTCCAGCTTCGCCTTGGGCCCAAAATCTGTGGAGTAAATAGGAACAACTCCTGCCTTCTCAATGACGTCCACGGCAATCTGATCCGCGATCACGGACACCGCCGGAATCAGCTAATTCTCCCTAGTCAAAGCTTATTACGCCTTGGGCCCCGCGTCAACAATGAGGAGACCGATCTGATGACGCTGCCGGGTCGAACCTCACATGCTATGCGAACCGATAATTTCACTCCCGGAGATTTTCTGGTAGAACCAGAGGGGAGAAGCACAAATATGGTGGAGAAGAGAGGTAGACCATGTCGGACGATCCCAAGACGTTTCTTACGAGCGGAAGATTTGATTACTCTCTCAACGTGGCTCAAATCAGGGCCAAGGAGGCAGCCATCTTCGATCACGATCAAGGCAATCCCTATGGTACCGGGATTCAGAAGGCTGTTGAAGAATTCCCTCGAGAGTTAGGAGATCCCAGAATCAGACTCGGGTACGAACAGGCTTACAAAGAGACATGGGAAGAGCTTGAAAAAGATGAGTCGTAATTAGGCTGCTGATTTTGGTTTCCACAACTCTTACTACCAAGAGAAGAGTTGGGAGGATTCTAAGATGTAATGGACTGGGGTCTCCCGAGGAGGGATTTCCTTGGTCCATTTTGCGCTGCATCCTTGTTCCCAAAACTAAACAAGTACCCGGAGACGGGGGAGGAAGAGACCATCACGCCTCCGGGTTTCTCGAAAATCGCCGGAAAAAGCTATCCCCTTCTTATTCGGGCGATACATGACAATTAATAGATAGACCCCCTCTGCAGAAGTCGAGGCTCCTTTCAACAACCGGTCCCCAATGCTGTGTGGAAACCGATCCGAGAGATCGATGCACATTGAAATTTACAGGATGCGATTTGGGAATTCTGAAGCTGTTAGCGGTTCTGTCTGTGTAGCATCATATCTAATCTCACTTTTCCATCATCACCCTGGTGTAGGCCAATTGAATCTGCAGCGTTATATTTTTCCAGGAGCTTTCATATGCATTTGCCTTTTTTCTTGCTAACCCAATACGCACCCAAACCGGCAGTTACCGAGGCCCAGCATGTGTCCGGGCCGGAAATTCTTGTGGCCATGTTGGCGAAGTCCGATAAAAGTGCCCGGTTAAGCGAGCACTTTTATCGTTTGTTGTGGCGTTTTCGCCATGGGAGTCACTAGTTCACACCAAAGCCGCCAATTCTCCCGACAATTTCGGGATTGTTCGTCAATCCTCCGGCAGCGGCGGAGCGCCGGGGGATGACGTATTCCGATGGCCTAGCCATGGAACACGGTTGTGAAGATTTAGAAGTTAATCTGCAAGGATCCGTGGAACGCGTTAATGGCATCCCGAGAATCCATCGGATTGTTCACGCTTACGGCTCCACCACGTATGCCTCGCGTCTGATACGCTTCCTTGAACCAGTCACCCGGCTGCCAGTAGGCATATCTGAAGTACATGTTCAAGTTTTCGAGCAGTTTCCAGTCTACGCCCAGGTTCGCTTCCCAGCCGAGATAACCGTCGCTGACATAGCCGTATGTGGTACTGGTGACACCACCGACCTGCATAGTGGAAGCTGCCCTTCCGGCATTTGCTGCAAAGGCTGCGATATTGGCATCTCCGTTGGTAGCAGGAGTTCCATTCGAATTCTTTCCACCGAAGAGATAACCCTGTTTCTCAAGCCTGTGAGCCCACATATAGGTTCCCCAGAGATTGAGGTTCGCAGCGATAGCGTAATCTAAACGACCTGCGTAACAGAAAGCATCTGCCATCATGCCGTGGCCGTCATTGGGAACAAGCAATCCGGTGAAGGCATCGTTTCCACCGCCATACGTGGTGAACATCAGCCATTCATAGGGCTCTACAGCCTGGTAGTTGATCGGCCAACTGCCGTACGATTTTGTAGGATTGGGATTGTTCAAAACAGGACCGGAAGCAGTCGCAGCCATCAATGTGGCTTTGGCAGGTCCGGCCATGGCACCCAATTCTACGAGCCAGTGATAGTATTCAGAATGCTTCGGCGACAGCGCGTTGTTTTGAGCAGCAGTTCCGGTGTAATTGGCGTTAACTGCGGCGGTATTCACGCTGATCGTCGTCCAGTCATATTCTGCATTGAAGAAGAATCGGCCGTTATTGTACTTGGCATAAGCGGTCCAGTTTGCCAGTCTCTGGTCATAACCTCCACGGCCGAGAGCTTTGGACCCATCGTAGAAGTTCTTGGCATGAAGGTTCTGCAATATCGGTCCGCCACCAGCTTCAAAATTACCACTCTGATACGTGAACAGATAACCCTCGAAATAGTAGGGCTTGAGGTCGCTGTCCGGTGCCGTTCCCCAATTTGCGTTCAGGGCATTGCGCGCCAACCAGACTCCAACCATGAAACGGAAGGGGCCATAGGGTACTACGAGCAGAGTTCCTTCTGACCTGGTGGAATTTGCAGTAGAAATTCCGATACCGAAGGGGAAGTCTTTGACTCCGATTGACAAAACGCACCAGGGGAACTGTATCGTGGCCCTGAACTGTTCGACGCTTATCAAGGAAGCAGTATCATACGCATTGTCAGTGGTTTGATGCATATAATAGCGCTCAAACGGCGGCACCCCGATGCCTGCGCTTGAAGTGCCGGGCACGCCAACGGCCGGTTCCGCATACTTGTTCCTGTACCCACCGATTGTCATCACACCGTGCACCCTGATTGCAGGGTTCACTTTGATTTCAGGAAAGAGAGTCAGGCGCGAGTCATTGTATATGGCGTCAGAACCAAATTGAGAAAGCCCGCCCTGGGTAATGATCATGGGATACAAGTTGCCGGCCGTACCTCCTGCCGTAGGAGCCGGGAGGGTATGCGCGGTAGCAGCAGGATAACCGTAGATGTTTGGACCTGCAAATCCGACTTCGCCACCTCCTATGGCTGGGTTGGTGTCGTATCCGAACAGGTCGTGCTGGCCTGTACGTCCTAAATATCGGAAGCGGAATTCGTACTCACCTTTCATACTGAATTCCCACGCGATCGCTGGCGCGGTGACTGCCATTATCAGCAGCCCCACAAAGAGAATCGCCAAAAACTTTCTCATATGTTTTCCTCCAATCACATCAAATACGCCTATCGGCAGTCAACAGACAGCCACACAATGCACTCCGGGGCATCTCCATCTTCCGAATTCGCTCAGCCAATCGGATTTCGGCACTGAACGATTCGGGCAGAACGAAAGAAGCCCACTTCTATCAAGCGATAGTGAGATACCAAGTGTGTCAAGTACACTTGGCACAAAACGTGCCAAACACTGTGTCTTGGGAAAAGCGCTTTGTGACTGAAAATTCTCTCTAGAGGAAGAGTGCTGATTGGAATTCCATGGAGAAATTTAGGAGCCTAATCGGCGCATCAAGAACTGCCTGAACGTAACTGAGCGCTTTAATTATGGTTATTGAGGCGTCGATTAGGCGCAAGGGCACAATTATCTGCGCCGACACGGCGCATCAAGTGAGCTTGAATGTATCAAGCTGCCGTCTCAACATATGGCGTGAGATGCCCAACAGGCGACATGCTTCACTTTTACTACCGCCGGAACTGGCCAGAGCTTCCAGGAGGAGGTTCCGTTTCAGCCCGGCGACTACATCCACATACGATGGACGGGGAGGAAAATGGACGATCCAATATTTAGAAGTGGGAACGGCAGCTTCCGATTCCAAGAAATCGAACTGAAGCTGCGGACCCGGCGATACAATGAGTGCTCTTTCGAGAACATTGCGAAGCTCCCGAATATTTCCCGGCCATTTGTACCCGCAGAGCTTTGCCAATTCCTCAGGTGGAACGGTGGGTCTCGTGGGGAGCTTGAGTTTTTGCCCCAATTCAGAGATGATCTGTTCGGCCAGTGCGGGCAAATCTTCTATCCTGTCAACCAGTGACGGCACCCGTAAAGACAGAACGTTTAACCTGTAGAACAGGTCACGACGGAAGCGTTTTTTCAAAACCTCCTTTTTCAAATTCCTGTTTGTAGCCGCAAGCAATCTTGCGTTCACTTTTACCGGTTTCTCTCCACCGACTCTGGTAAACGATCGATTATCAAGAAAGGTCAGCAGCTTTGCCTGAAGATGCGTGGGCAGCTCTCCGATTTCGTTCAGCAGGAGCGTCCCTCCTTCTGCAAGCTCCAGGAGACCTTTCTTTCTTTTATTCGCTCCCGTAAAGGCCCCTGGTTCATGACCGAAAAGTTCCGATTCCGCGAGTTCGGGAGGAATGGCCGCGCAATTAAGGGTGTAAAAGGGGCCGTTTGCGCGGGCGGAATTGTCATGGATAAAACGCGCCAAATAGTCTTTGCCTGCTCCACTCTCACCGGTGATCAAGACGATGATATCTGTCATTGCGGCTACGCGGGCTTCTTCCACAACCGCACGCATAACAGGTGAAAGGCTGTCCTGGATTGAGGACTCGGAAGCATGAGCAGCCCGTTCCGTGATTCTGCGGAAAATGCCGCAAATTCCAGCAATCCGGCCGTCTTTGTCTCTAATTGGAGCGCGAATTTCCAGGAATCTCATAGGGAGGTTGTTTATTGGTCTCGTATGCTCCATCTCTACAGATTCCCCCGATAACACACGTGTATCCAATTCGTGAAGACGATCGGCAGCTTCTTGACCGAAAAGATCCTTGTCTTGAAGCTTTATAATCTCCGAGGCCGGCAGGTTCAGAAGTTTTTCCATGGAAGGATTGACAATCACGTATTTTAGGCTCTCATCCTTTATGAACACACAATCTGTGGAGGTCCTGATAATTGCACTGAACTGCTCTTCAAATCGTTGCAATGCTTCTTGGGCTCGTCTCCGTTCGGCTACTTCCACACGAAGTTCCCTGTTTGCCCAAGCTAATTCCTTCGTATTTTCTGCGATGCGTAGCTCCTGTTCGGTCAGGATTTTCCGTGCTTCCTCCTCTGCACGTTTCCGCTCGGTTATGTCGACTATCACTGCAACCGCAGCCTCAACTCGGGAATCCGGATCGCGTATTGGGGTACACGTCACATCTCCCCAAAAAACGGAACCATCTTTTCTCATGTAGCGCTTTTCCAAACGATAAAAGTCAATCTCTCCGCGAATGAGAGATTGCAGCTTCTCGTTTGAGGCATCAAAATCCTCGTGAGAAGATACGTCCTTGGGAGTAAGACATTTGGCTTCTTCGGCGGAGTATCCGAACATTCTTTCAAAGGCCGCATTTACGTACATGATGGACTTGGTATCGCTGAGCATGGTGACAGCTTGCCCCAGGTTATCTATGGCAGCCCGAAAGTTTGCTTCGCTCTCACGCAGTTCTCGTTGTGCCTGCGTCCGTTCGCTCATCTCTGCGATAATGCCTACCGCTGCTCCCACGCGTCCGCCGAGACTGCGCATGCGGGTGATACTGAGATCACCCCAGAATAAACTACCGTCCTTTCGAGCAAATAGCTTTTTCATGCGAAAAGAACCGGCATCTCCACAGAGAACCGCCTTGAATTTCTCTTCGAAGATATGGGAATACTCAGGATGCATCATGTCCCGGCACCTTAAGAACAGAGCTTCCTCAGCACTATAACCGAACATCTGTTCCCACGCTGCGTCAACTTGCGTGAGGCCTCCACTGTCATTCACGACGAATATGCCGTGAATGACTTTGCGAAGAGTTGTCCGGATGGCTTCACTTTCTGCATATTCCTCTTCTCTCCGGTTCATATTTTCACTATCACGAGCGATTGTCAAAAGAGCTTTTCTCCCGTCCACCCAGTCGATCTCCAGCTCTTGAGCCACGATTGAACGACCCGTTTGAACGATCTCACATTCCAAATCATGGACAAGCGACTCCACTGCTTCGTGTGGTAGTTCATTCGATAAGCCATTCATCCCCGAACTAGCACCAAGACAGCGGTTATGGCCGTTATCTTTAATTCTTTCCTGCTCGCCAAGCACTTCTTCGGCCTGCACATTGGCAAAGAGGATTTCATCACTAAGCTTATCGGTCACCCATACTGCGGCATCGATATTCTGTAGGACACCAATCAAAAGCTGGTGTGTATTACTCCCAGTCTGTCGACAGACTCTATCCATTTCCGGTCCCTCTATCTATGACCGTTTCGAAGAAAAAGGCATCGAAACGGATTGAAATATCCGATTGAATTTTCGACGAAAAAGACTTCTGATGTCGAGCTATTCACAGTCTCAAAAATGGTCCCAAACGATGACATTGCCCTATACCGGATGCCTTTCGGTAACCCGATGATATGTAAAGCCGCTCCATATTTCCCATTTTCCTTCCGAAAATAGGATGATGAGCCTTGTTCTTTGGATAAAGGCTTCAGCGACATTACAGTATTGTAAAATACCAGCATCAGATGTTACTTCTTTGAACGCACATTGGTATTATATCTTCTCAGGTTTTGTTTCCGCATCTCCAAGTTCCCAGCCTGTCCGGAGGCTCATAAGGGAAACAGAACCGGCAAGCCGCCGGAAAAACGGAGATTCGCAAAGCAAGTCTGAGGTCGGCATCTTGGGCTAGCAGTTGTCTGCCGCAATCAGGAGATCGCTACAGAGGAGCAATTGCTCCATGCGCGGGGTGCAAGGCAAATTAAAGTAGGGTCCGTTTCGAGATATTCTCTCAACGCAACCTGTGCTGAAGTCAACTTGCAGTCTATGTTATGAAGCTGTCTCCTTGCAGACGATAGCTTCATATATTTCATAAATCCTCTGATGTCTTCACCTTGAAAAGTCGTCCCTCGTTGATTCGACTTTTAAGACTGTCTGCCATTGTCAAACTTGCCGCTTCCGATATATTGAATGATGATCGCTCTGCATGAATACCAAAAGAGGCGCTGTAGTCGAAATCGACAAAGCTTCAAGCATAGACATGCTGAAGCTGAAGCCTCTTCATACGGTTCCGGAAACGCTCTGGAACTCGCGGTTCACGAGGGGTATCATCATGAAAACCTTATCCGCTTTTCAGCGGGATACCTCCAAACTTTAAAGAAAGTCTAACCTGACGTCATAGTCAAGACGCCATTATCTCATTGAACTGTATAGTACAATAATTTGCTGTCAAGTGGTTTTTGTGAATCTTTAACTTGATCGCGTAGCATTTTGACAGGCTGGTTCGGCAATAGTACAGCCTGGAAGCTGTGAATTCAACGTGTGGTCCAGAAAAAATAAGCTCTGTACTATGTGCCAATCTTCGCTGACAATCTCTGCCTCGCGATTGTCTTCTTTGGCCGTCGGGACCGAAGATCGGAAAACGATGAGCGCCTGTGGTGCAGGGAAAGATTTGTAGAAAGTCTTTCCCTGCAAGTCTCCCTATATCATGACTTCGCCGGACATCTGCCGACTTTCGCATGTCCTCTGTTCAGTGCTCAAATTCCCGAATCTTGTCGAGCCTGAATGAGTTCCAGGGTTTGGATGGCGATTTCCAGTTCCTCATTGGTTGGAATCACGAGCAGCTTCACGCGCGATTCGTCGGAGTTAATTGAGAACGGTTCTCGTCCGCGGTGTTGGTTCAACCCTTCATCAACGACGATCCCCAGGGAATCCAAACTTTCACAGCAGCGGCCTCGAACGGTTGGTGAATTTTCGCCTATTCCGCCGGTGAACACAATTGCATCCACGCGGCCCAGCACTGCGAAATAGGCGCCTATGTACTTTTTGATACGATAACAAAACATGTCCAGGGCAAGGGTCCCGAACGAGTCGCCTGATTCGGCCAGTCGGACCACCTCCCGCATGTCATTGGAGCCACAAATTCCCTGCAATCCACTCGCTTTTTCGAACAATGTTCCGATTTCTTCATATGTTTTCCCTGTGACACGAACAAGATAGCCCTGGAGCGCCGGATCGATATCGCCGCATCGCGTGCCCATGATGAGACCCTCCAGAGGAGTCATTCCCATGGAAGTATCAATGCTCCTGCCTTGCCGTATTGCAGTGGCACTGGCTCCATTTCCCAGGTGGAGAGAGATCAGGTTGACAGAATCCAGGGGCAGGTGAAGCCGTTTCGCCGCCTGCTTGGCCACGTATTGATGTGATGTCCCGTGGAATCCGTACCTGCGCACTCGATAATCCGTGTACATCTCATTGGGGAGCGCATAACGGAAGGCATACGACGGCATGCTCTGGTGGAATGCAGTGTCGAAAATAGCGACCTGAGGCACCGACTGAAACTGTTCCAGAGCCAATTCAACTCCGATCAGATTGGCCGGATTGTGCAGCGGTGCCAGTGGAATCATAGCTTTTATGGTTGAGATCACCTCTTTATCGATCAAAGTGGGCAAGCGGAAAGCTTCCCCTCCGTGCACAATCCTGTGTCCCACGCCGGATAGGTCGCTGAGATCCCATCCTTTGGTCGGGTGTGCCAGGAATTCCATGATAAGGTGAAAGCCTGCCGCATGATCGTGGACAGGCTGGCTATGGGTGAACTCGGCGAACTCTCCATTTCCGTTGTTCTTGCGGTGCTTCAATGTGCTCCCTGTCCGACCGATTTCTTCCAGGATGCCTGCAACAAGCACTGACTGATTATTCATGTCAAACAACTGATATTTAATGGAAGAACTTCCTGAATTGATCACAAGAATCTTCATTCCGGCTCCTGCATGGTTTGCGCTTGAATAGCCGTGATTGCCACGGTGTTGACAATATCCGTTACGGTACACCCTCTGCTCAAGTCGTTTACAGGCTTGTTAAGACCTTGAAGGACTGGGCCTATGGCTACGGCATTGGCAGAACGTTGAACCGCTTTATATGTAGTGTTTCCAGCGTTGAGGTCCGGGAAGATGAACACTGTGGCGTTTCCGGCCACTTCGCTCCCCGGTAATTTTGTGCGGGCCACCTCCAAATCGATGGCTGCATCGTATTGGATCGGCCCTTCAATCTTGATATCGGGCCGCCGCCTTTTCGCGATAAGGGTTCCTTCCCTCACTTTGTCCACATCCACCCCTTTTCCGGACTCTCCCGTAGAGTAGGACAACATTGCGACATACGGTTCGATGCCGAACACCTGAGCAGTTTCGGCTGAACTGATCGCAATGTCCGCCAATTGTTCCGGAGTTGGATCCGCGTTGACCGCGCAATCTCCGAAAACGAGCACCCGATCGGCCAGACACATCAAGAACACACTCGAGACAATTGAAAATCCGGGTCGGGACCGGATGATTTCAAAGGCCGGCCTGATGGTGTTTGAGGTCGTGTGAATCGCTCCGGATACCATTCCATCAGCGTGCCCATGGTAGACCATCAGCGTGCCGAAGTACGTGTTGTCTGCCACAGCGTCGAATGCCATTCCTCGGGAAACACCCTTGTGTTTTCGCAATTCGTAGTAGGTCTGTGCGAACGTCTCCCGCAGAGGAGAATCCAAAGGATTAACGATATTTACTCCTTCGGCTTCTATTCCAAGCAAACCGATTCTCTGACGGAGCCTCTCGGGGTCGCCCAGAAGGGTGATTTTAACCACATCGCGGAGTAACAGAATTTCGGCCGCCCTCAAGATTCGCTCTTCCGACCCTTCGGGCAGTACGATATGTCGGCGTGTTGACCGAGCGCGCTGGATGAGCTCGTATTCAAACATTAATGGGGTGACATGGCGCGAGCGCGGCAAAGTCAGACTTCCCTGTAACGAGTCGAACCGTACGCTCGCCTCGACGATTCCAAGCGCAGCGGCGATCTTGCGCTGATCTTCGGGAACCAATGAACTCTTCAGCGAGCTCACCTTGGCCGCGGTTGTGTACGTGTCTGTTTTTACGGATAAAATAGGTATCGGGAGTCTTCCAAGACCTTGTATGAGACGCTGCACCTGGGGAGCAGGTTTGAAGCCTCCTGTGAGGATTAAGCCCGCTATGTGCGGATACAATCGTGAAGCTTCCACTGCAAGACTACCAAGAATTATCTCTGCTCGATCTCCCGGTGTAATGATGAGATCTCCTTCTTCAATCCGGTCCAGGAGATGAGGCAATTCCATGGCAGCGACTTTGAATTGGTTAACCGTGTGGCTCAGGCTGCCAGTATCGCCCTGCAAATGTTCAGCATTCAAAGCGCGAGCGACTTCTCCGACCGTAAGTTTGTCCAGAATCGGATGTTCAGGGATCACGTGTGATGGTAGAGTGGCCGGTAAAGCTCTCCGCAACTCTTCCGTGACTCCAGCGCTCTGTCGGTGATCCACGCGATTTGCGATTATCGTCAAAATGTCGCATTTTTGCTGTTCGAGAGTGTCCATCACTACTTTTGCGAAATCGCCGATCTGACGGGGAGTCCTTCCCATACCATTTATTACGGCGACAACAGGGCTACCCAGGTTGTATGCTATTTCCGCGTTGAATCGTAATTCCATTGGAAAAGATGCTCCGCCGAACCCCGTGCCGACGCAGATCATTATCTCACATTGCTCTTCCAGAGCCTTGTACTTGTCGAGAATGAGCTTATATGATTTTTCCCGATCTTCTATCGTTTGTTCGTATGTACAGCCATACATCGTGAAATACGGAAACCGGGAGCCATAACGACTCAGGATCAGATGTATCAGGCGATCCGGCTCCTCTTCGGACTTGATGACCGGCCTGAAGAAGCCCACGGTGCGGCCCTGGTTCACGAGCCATTCCATGAGTCCGAGAAGAACCACGGATTTGCCGCTTTGAGCTTCCACTCCGGTTATATAAATGCTTTGTGTCATACCTTTCTCCGCAATATGTTAAAATCTCCGTTGTACCAAGTTTCAGTCTCAGCACGTTCTTAGTGACAACAAGATCACATGTTAAAGATACACCATGAATTTCTGGTAAGGTGAAAATTTCTTCCAGAATAAATTGGGCCTAGGATGATCCCGTTAACGCTCCTTAAAAGGATATAGACTGCGTGCTGCCAACGGCAACGATGGCGGCGCGTATCGGAGACAAGGCAGCGAGGGTCGAGAGAAGCAAACCTTGATTGATATTCTTTTTGAAGATCCGAGCTTCGCAGAATAAGGCCTGATACCATTTCGCAGTTATGCATATAAGATGGCGTAGGCTGAGGTGTTCTGAGCGGAGTGATTAGACGGCCTTGCGTAGTCCGGAGCGAAGGATACCTCCAGCCTCCCGGATTGTGAAAAGAAAACCGAATCGGTATGAGTTGGTTGACCGCTATACCCCACTCAGAATATCATCACAATTATCAGAAACCTGGAAATTGCGTCATGTTAAGAAATCGCATCGGAGGTTTCGGTGGTATTCCAAGAGTGAAATAGAGATGGGCCCACAGGAGTCGAGGAGACAATCGTTATGGAATTGTGGAAAGAGAAGTATTCTTCAAAAATAGTCGATGCAAAGGAAGCCGTTTCCCACTTGAAAAACGGTGACCGGGTATACTTGGGCAGCTTGTGTTCGGAACCGGGGATGATCATTGATGCTCTGCGATCTTCGCACCTGGACGATATCGAAATCATCCAATTCATGCACGGTCGTCGGGCAGAGTCTCTTACAAAAGCACAGCCGACCAGATTCAGAATGAAGAGCTTTTTTATAGGAGGCGATCTAGCGGAACCGTCTGTAAGCGACTATGTGCCATTATATCACTCTCAAATACCCGGATTTTTTCGGAATCGCCGAATTCCCATCGATGTCGCGATTGTTCAGGTCTCCAGCCCTGACAGGTTCGGGCGCTTCAGTTTGGGTCTTTCGGTGGATGTTACTCTTGCCGCTCTGGAATCCGCTCGCGTGGTGATCGCTCAGGTCAATCCCAGGATACCCCGCACCCGTGGGGACACGGTAATTGTGGGCGATCGTATCGACTTCATTGTTGTTGCAGAAGACGACCTTTTTGAATTCTCTCAGGATGTATTCAGCGATTCTGCAAGCGTAATAGGTCGCTATTGCGCCGAATTGGTGGAAGACGGTGCAATACTGCAATTTGGATTCGCAGGTGCACCCAGGGGACTCACGAACCACTTGAAAGATCGTCGTAATCTGGGGGTGCATTCGGAAATCTATACAGACGGATTCATGGAACTTACCGAGGCAGGGGTAATTACCAATGAAACCAAGAAACTCTATCGTGGCAAGTCTCTCGCTACGTGTTGTATTGGAAGCAGCAAGTTGTACGACTTTATTCATGATAACGATTTAGTGGAGCTGTATCCTTCCGACATGATCCTGAGACCGGGCTTCATAGGACTAAACGACCGCGTGACAGCAATCAACCTTGCCGTGGAAATAGATTTGCGCGGCCAGATTAGACAAGGGCGTTCAGCAGCCAACTATATTAAGGGATCGGGTGGAGATCGAGACTTTATGAGGGGAGCTAACCTCTCTAACGGAGGAAGATCCATAATCTGTCTTCGCTCCATTTCTCCGGAAAGCGGCAAATCATCACTGGTTCCTGCGTTCGAACCGAGATCTGCGGTTCTTATGAACACGGGAGAAGCGAATTTTATCGTCACTGAGTACGGAACAGCATACCTGGGTGGCAAATCGATTCGAGAAAGGGCATTGGCAATCATTGAAATAGCGCATCCGGATCACCGCGATCACCTCATGGAAGAAGCACGAAAATTGGGGTATGTAGGAAAAAACCAATTCCCGTTTCGCACGGTTTCTCACGAATTGCGAGAACGGGTGCGCATGGACCGAACATTTAAAGGAGATCTTGTGGGTCGGGTTCGGGTAATCAAGCCTACCGACGAATCCATGATGAGAGATCTTTTTTATCATCTTTCTGAGAGAGCCGTATATTTCAGATACTTCGGCCGTAGGAAAAGCATGCCTCATGACAACCTTCAGAAGTATGTCAATTTAAGAGATGAAGACGGTCTTTCCATTGTGGTTACCATCGGTCCTCGAGAGGACAGACGAATTATCGCAGAGGCGCGATATATGTTTGAAAAAGATAACCCATTTCCTGAAGTGGCGTTCATGGTCGACGAGAAATATCATGGCAGAGGCATTGCCACTTTTCTCTTGAACTATCTTACCGAAATTGCTCAAGAGCGTGGGGTCCCTGGATTCAAAGCGGATGTTCTGGTGTCCAACCTTCCGATGCAGGACATATTCAATAGAGTTCCCTATGTTACTGAGAAAACTGCTGATATCGGTATATTAAGTTACAAATGGAGATTCGATCAGTTGAAGAAACCGGAGAATACAGATACCCACGGCTCTGTCCCGGTCATCCCAAGCGGCGACGACAATTAAGACGTAGCCTTATATTCCGACGATTCTTGTGCGATTCGCCATTTTCGTGGAATCGAATTCGGAAACATTGCATCTTATGGTGTGGAGATAGTACGTCTCCGTCGATCATAGAGACTGAGAAAGACCAATACAATGCTAGGTTTAGCCATAACACTGTTAATTATAGCTTTGATTGCTGGATTCCTCGGCTTCCTGGGAATTGCGGGAGCCGCTGTAGCCGGAATTGCTAAAGTCGTGTTTCTGGTTTTTCTCATACTGTTTGTAGTATCACTTGTTTTTGGAGGACGCGCAGTCCTCTGAAATAGCATTCCAAGCCTTGAGAATTCCTCGAGGCTTGGAAATGAACCATGTGTGAATCGGATTTATTCCATATTCTATTTTGTTAGGACCACCAATTGCAAATACCACTGTAATTCCCCACCTCATATATCATTTTGTAAGATGAAAGAAGTGATTATGTTTTTCTTGAGAAAAAGAAGAAAGGATGGAAATTAACATGGCAACTTCCACTGATATTGAATCATCTCAAAATATTCATCACAATATAGATATGCACGCGGCAATGGAGATTTACAGGGAAAAAGCAAAGCTGACTGCGCCTCATAAAATGCTTGCTTCTCTGGCGGGAAGCTGGACTACGAAAACCACAGCATGGATGGGACCCGACCAGCCTGCTATGGAAAGCACAGGAACCTGCGAGCAGAAGATGCTCCTTGGCGGACGTTACTTGCAGCAGGAGTATACCGGAGAGATGATGGGCGATACATTCACAGGGATAAACCTCATAGGCTATGACAATCATACGAAAAAGTATGTGTCTACCTGGATCGATTCCATGAGCACCGGTATCTACTATTTTGAAGGTACGGCCAGTGAAGACGGTAAAATCATAACTCAGGAAAGCTCCCTTGACGATCCGGTCAGAGGTCCTATTGTGTGGCGCAGTGTGACCACCATCGTGGATGAGAATAACATGAAATACGAAATGTACATCACACCCAAAGGAGGCACCGAAGAGAAAGTGATGGTAATGACCGTCACCCGGAAATAGCGAGGGCTTGCAAGAACGGGAGTCGTTGCGGCTTGATGGGCAGGACCGGCGCTGAGGCCGGTTCTGCGATACTTAAATACTTCCGTGACCGTGAGATGTACCTATTCGGGATAGTACGGAAGTGGTGGGTTCGAGTGATCTTTCCAATGAAAATCAAAACCCGTATTGGGGAGAATTTCCACTGTGAAATTCGTCGGTCCGGCCTGCTGGTAAATCTCGACGCCTATACTTGAAGGATGAGCTTCGTAGTAATAGGAATTATCGCTATTCTTATAGTAATCATACGGCGGACTGACGGCCGCTTGTTGCGTATCGCAACCTAAACCGTAAACGCCCAGAGCGTTCTGGTTGCCTGTTGCATTCAAGACCTCTATGGTTGTGCCGGTGGTCGGGGTTATGCGCATCCCGCCATTATATCCGTTGACCAGGCTGAGATTGTAGACATCCCTCGCATGGGGTTGCGTGCCATCATTGGCGTGTAAAGTCCATTCAAATCGAGTTTGGACATGGTCGTCCAAGACTTGTCCTTGAGGCGCAAATTCTATGGAAGAGCCACTGAGCCTGTGGACATGGTGAAAAGTTATGGTTGCAGAGGCATTTGCACCCAGGTTTTGGTAGATCCAAGTATCGGGATCGGCTTGCTGGGTAAAACCTGAAAAGGCCGTCGTATCATACTCTACCCAATTCAAGTGAGCAAACTTGAGATAAACATCAATTGTTTCGCCAAAATGATTTGTTACGGTAAAAGTTTGATCGTATGTTATTTCCCAGGCTTGAGTGGAGGGATTTGTCCAATACCAATCTCCTTGGATGTGATCCCAATACCAGTATTCGTTTGGATCTATAACCCAATAATTGTTGGATCCATCAAAATTGCAGTAGTACACAAATGACCCATTCCAATCATTGTAGTAGTACTTGTGCAGATTCGGATCGAATCGCCATGTAAACATTGCTTCCCATTGGCCACCGGGCTGGAACTGATGAATGTCATCAAACCAAATCCATGTACCGGTATCGATCCGCTGCATATAATATTCATGCTGCCCGTGGTACCATTGGTTCAACCCTGCCTGTGAGTCCGAAAACCACCACTGGGTCTGTTCGTTCCACCACCAGTTCGTGTTTTGGTTAAACCACCAGCCTTGACCGTCATCGTTGTACCACCAGCCGTTATCGACATAGACCCAGCCGAGATTATCGACCTGTTCAGCTTGGGCTTGTTGTTCCTGCACATCAGGCGCATCCGCTACTGCTCCATCAAGGACAATTCTGTCCTCCAACTGCTCCAGGAGCATGCGCCTGTCCACGGCAAAAGCATTCGTAACTGAGCTGGAATTCTCTGAACAAAACATTTCAGCCTCCTGGACAAACAAATAGAATTATAGGAGAAAGGGGTTTAGGAACTGCAGGTCTATTTAAAATCGTATGTTATGGCTTGATTGCTGTCAATCAAAAGTTCATATGCCGTGCACTTTGCGGGCGCAGGTCTCTTTGCCCAACGGGGAGGAGTGGAAGTCCGTTTTCTACATTTTTTTGAAGACCCTCTTTTGAAAATTCGTTAAATGTGACACATTCTAGCGCCCGGACTTCAGGCACTTTAAGGAGGAGCAAACATGAAGCACTTCTTCTGGATATTCACACTGCTTATCATCTTTTGGAGCCCGATGCGCGGTGAGGCTGCCGAACAACCTATCAAAGTGGCACTGCTTTTCAATCTTACCGGAGACATGGCATCCATTGACGCTCCAGGTTTCAGGGGCGCACAGCTTGCAGCCATTCGGATCAATGCTGCCGGGGGGCTGCTCGGAAGAAAACTGAAATTGATCGTCATCGATTCGCGTTCCGACCCCACAGCGGCAGCGGAAGGAGCGTTTGAAGCATTAGAACAAGGAATTGTTGCAGGTATCGGATACGGTGACACCACGTACGTGCTGGCAGCAGGCCCTGAGTTTGCTAAACGCGGAATTCCCTTCATCACTTCCGGTGCAACCGATCCGAATCTTCCCCGGGATGTCGGTCCCAGTCTCTTGATGACTGCGTACGGTGATGATGAGCAAGCCGCAGCTATGGCCGATTTTGCCGTGAAATATCTGAAAGCGAAGCGCTTCGTCCTGTGGACCGATGTATCGACTGATTTCACCCGTGATCTCGCCGAATATTTCAAAGAGAGCCTCGCAAGAACGGGTGGTCAGTTGATTGCACAAGATGTGTTCAAAGCCGGCACAAAAGACTTTGCCCCGCACGTAAAACGCCTGAAGGCCCTCAATGCCGTACCAGATGCAATATTTGTCTCCGCGGCTCCAGGCGAAGCAGCCACAGCAGTGGCACAAATAAGACAATCCGGAGTGACGGCTCCCATACTGAGTGGAGACGGATTTGACAGCGATCTTGTAAAGCAGTTGCCCTCGCCTAAGATTGCAAATGGGATTTACTTTTCGACGCATTCATACAGGGGGCAAAACAGACCTGAAGTGCTGGCTTTTATTGAAGAATATAAGAAAGAGTACGGGATGAAACCGGAAAACGCCTTTGCCGCGTTGGGCTTTGATGCTTTGAATCTCCTCGCGGATGCGATAAAGCGGGCAAATTCAGTTTCTCTGGATCCACTTCTGAAAGCCCTGTACGAGACTCGCACTTTCCCGGGGGTGACAGGAGAAATTTCCTATGCCCGGCCGAACCGCGCGCCGATCAAACCAATTTCCATAATAGGCATAAAGAATGGTGAATACTCGGTTATAGAGACGTGGAAAGCTGGACATTGATGCGTTTGTGTCCGCAGTTTGAATGATGGACAAGTATTCGCGTACTTTCTATAATGACGACGCTGCGATCCTCGGAGAAAACGATCGCACAAAGACAGTCTTGACAGTTGTTGAGAACGGGTTGAAAAGCCCGAAAGATATGGAGTTTGCATTGAAGGAATTGTTGAAGCAAATAGCGCTCGAAGAAGCCACAGACCCGGAAGCCCTTTACCATGATTTTGAACATGGCCGACTGGCGGTCTTTAAGGCTCCTCCATCGGGAAAATCCGTTGCAGTAGGAGAAAAGCTCAAGGTCAAGGTGAATGCCAATATCGGAACGTCAAGCGACCTGCACGACGAGGATTTTGAACTCAGGAAACTCGAAGCTTCTATAAAAGCCGGCACCGATGCCGTGATGGACCTCTCCACCGGCGGTGACTTACGAAGCGTTCGGCGCAAGATCATTTCCGAATCGTCTGTCCCGGTTGGGTCTGTACCCATCTACGAAGCCATAGTCCAGTCACTGCGCCTGAGGCAAGGGGCCGAAAAGATGGAGCCCAAAGAAATGCTCGACGCCATACGGCTCCACGGTGAGGACGGGATCAGTTTCGTTACCGTTCATTGCGGAGTGACGCTGAAAGCACTGGAGCATCTGACGGCAAAGCCCAGAGTGTGCGGTATCGTGAGCAGAGGCGGCAGCTTTCTTGCCCGCTGGATGAGGGCCAACAAAGCGGAAAATCCGCTCTATGAACAGTATGACGAAGTTCTGGACATCTGCAAACAGTACAACATGGTGATCAGCCTTGGCGACGGCCTGAGACCCGGTGCAATCGCGGATTCTCTGGATGCAGCACAAGTCGAGGAACTCATCACGCTGGGAGACCTGTGCCGAAGAGCCAGAGCAAAAGGTGTACAGGCAATCATCGAAGGCCCCGGCCACGTGCCTCTGGATCAGGTAGCCTCTCAGATGCAGCTTCAGAAAAAGCTCTGTGATGACGCTCCGTTCTATGTGCTGGGTCCTCTCGTGACTGATATTGCTCCGGGATTGGATCACATCACGTCTGCAATCGGCGGAGCGGTAGCTGCTGCAAACGGCGCTGATTTCCTGTGCTATGTCACGCCGTCCGAACACCTGGGCCTGCCGTCCGTGGAAGACGTGAGAATGGGAGTGCTTGCCGCCAGAGTTGCCGGGCACGCTGCGGACCTGGTCAGGAAACGTCCTGGAGCATGGCAATGGGACGAACAGATGAGCCGTGCCAGGAAGGACCGAAACTGGCCGGATCAGATCAGGCTGGCACTCGACCCGGAGCTGGCCAAGGAAATACGGGCCCGAACTTGCAGAGAAAACCATGAGACATGCACAATGTGCGGAGATCTCTGCGCTTACAAGGCCGACACGGAACTTGATATGCTGTGAGTTCGCCGGTTCTCAACGGCATAGCCACGCTTGACCGGTGAGCGCAGCGAACCGCATGGTGAAACGATTCTCAGCGCCAGACTGCGCAGCCCGTGGAGGAATGCTGTGACCGGCAGGAACCGCGTGGTTCGTGTAACTTTACGGCCTGAACAGAAGCACCACCACTGCCTCGGTCATCTCAGCAAATTGAAAAGCCTTATCGCGATTGCTACGGTTCGCTTCGTTCCCCGCATCCTACGCGAGCTGAAGCTTACAGAGGAACAACGTTTTCCCTTGCCGCTTATGGGGGCACCTGCTAAGAGCATGAATGCGGTTTACACACAGAGTCACCTCCATGTCGAGACAAAGTCATGAAGAGAGTCTTGCTGTTGTTGTGCAAAGGCTTTGAGATCTACGAAGCCGCAGCATTCTACGATGTATTAGGCTGGTCCGGGGCCTATGGTTCGGAACAGGTTGCCGTTGTGACGGTAGGCTTGCGAAAAGAAGTCCAAGGCTCGTTTGGGATAAGGGTAATCCCGGACCGGCTTTTGTCGGAAGCACATCCCGAAGACTTTGAAGCGCTGGCTGTGCCAGGCGGGTTTGAGACACACGGCTACTACGAGGAAGCATATTCCGAACCGGTGGCTGACCTTATTCGTCGTTTTTTCGCTATGGAGAAGCCGATCGCATCAATATGCGTGGGCGCTCTTCCTCTCGCGAACAGTGGAATACTCAAAGGGCGGCAAGCGACCACATATCATCTGCTCGAAGGGATACGGCGCAAACAATTGGCCAGTTTTGGGGCGCATGTCATTGACAAACCGATTGTGTGGGACGAGAACGTTATTACTTCCACGTCACCGGCAACGGCGATGGAAGTGGCGTTTGCACTCCTGGCGAGAATAACGAGTAAGGAGAATTCGGATCAAATACGGTTAAAGATGGGTTTTTAAGCATAGCAGGCTGGCGCGACGCAATGCATTTCTTCAATTCCATATTAGAAAGTTGATTTATCGAGGGAGGCGAGCCTCGCTATCAGGAGCCGCGTCGCATGAGGGTGAACAACGGGGACCGCATCGATCGAGTCATTTTCCTGCTCTCATAACCTTAGCGAACCAAACCCTAGTGAGCGTAGTAAGGGTTCGCCTCGATTAACAAGAAAAGAAGTCCGATAAATCCAAATAAGAAACTCGCCACATTTGCGGTAAGCACCATCAGTATTGTGCGCTTCGTTGTCACTGGGTTATCGATCACCTTATTTCTGTGCATCCGCCTAAATATCGAAGCCATCATGCTAAACTCTACCGTCGCGACGACAAATTCCATGACACATATTGCGATCCATGCTGAACTATTATCGGAACCGTACAAGTTGGCAAAAAAGACTGCGTCCATTTGAGACACAGGATTTGTGATCGCGTTTACGAACAAAACCCAGCCTACAAGTTCTTTTCCTGCTTTTCCGGACCACCCGAAAAAGGCCCAGATGACCAGGTATTCAATGATCACTGTGCACAAAAAATTCCCAACCAGCAACTCCAGCCGATTATTATTCCAAGAATGATTCAGTTGGTCCAAAGGCAGCGGAACATCATTGGCGTGACTCAATCCAATTGAGCCTCCCAAGACGATCCAGAGACACAAAAGCGCTGGAGACAAAGGAATCAGACGCAATATCATATACCTAGGATGAACAAAATAGTCTGACATTTTTCTCTAATCCAAATAGTTTAAGCAGTCACTACAGACCAATTTACCTTTACGATAAGTAGCAGTAAAAGAGCAATGGCCTAGGCTATTATCGAGCTTGCTCGAGACTATTTCTTTCTCTTGCATCTCATTGATGACGACCAGTCTGAGTTCAACCTTTCTTCGGGGAGCCCGGAACTCTGCAGAGATACTTCCACCATGCGGATCAAGATAAGGCTTGTCCAGATTCGAGTATGTTCTGATGACGAATTCAGGTCGGTCCCATATAACCTGATCGTCTACCGTGACTTTTTCAAATCGAACATCCGAGCCTGACATGTTGGAAATAGACACCTGGCTCGTCGTCAACAAATAGTAGATGAAGCATGCCGGTGGCACTAAAATACTAAAAACAATTACCCAAAATAGCTATAGTTTCGCCCTTTTTGTATTCTGGACGGTTAGATGGTGAGATAATCCTTGAAAAAATAAGGCGTTCCGCACATACCCGGTTTTGTGTAAAGATTCTGGGAAGGAGGAACGCCAGTTGAAGAGATCTATACCAGATCCGTTCGGGATTGACGAGATTCATTTCAGAGCGTGTTTCAGCGCACCGAGTTTCCGTATCTTCGTTGCGCTGGTGGTCGGTTGGGTGCTCACTATGGGCAAGCACACTATCAGCCAGGTGATTCTGACCATGAGACTCCATGAATCCAAGCACTTCGCCAGCATCTACCGATTCCTCGGCAAGGGACGATGGGAGACTGACTTTGTCTCCTATTTCGTCTTCAGAATGTTGGTAGAAACGCTGATTGCAGAAGGGATCGAGATCCTTGTGGTGATTGACGACACCTTGAACAAGCACACTGGCAAGAAGATCTGTGGCGCGGGCTGGCAGCATGATGGTTCACTCCCAAAGCATACTAAGCAAAAGGGGTATGGAGTGTGCTTTGTCATCATAGGACTGGCGATTCGCCTTCCCGGCATCAGCGATCGCATGTTTTGTCTGCCATACGCTGCCCGCCTTTGGTGGCCGCCAAAGGCCAAGTTTAATCCCAAGAGCCTGCCCTACAAGACAAAACCCGAACTTGGATTGGATCTTATAAATCTGACTCATTCATGGCTCCAAGAGGGAGAAAGACTGAGAATTGTGTTCGACCTGGGATACTGCTGCGATACCATCCTCAAAGCACGACCCAAGAATGTGCACATTACAGGGAGGCTGAGAAAGGATGCAGCTTTGTTCGCTGTGCTGGAACCTGCTCCATTTACAGTGATGGGCAGACCTCGCAAGAGAGGCGCTCGACTGCCCTCCCTGGAAACGATGTTCCAGGACCCAATTTTGGGGTTGAATGAGATTAAGGGTCTTTTGATATGGAAAACAAACTAAGGCTCCTGATACATCAGTTCAGGGCGCTATGGTATCAATAGCGCAGGGCAACAGCCTCTTTCGATCGTGTTGTGCCATGACCCGGCCGGCCACCATGCCAATATGGTGTTTTTCGATACGGACCATCAGGCTGCACCACAGCAGATTATCGAGCGCTACGCTGCACGCTTTAGCATTGAGATGACCAATCGAGAGACCAAGAACCTCCTGGGTGCGGCTGAACCTCAGTGTCGGAAAGAGACCTCGGTAACCCGTGCCCCTATGTTTGCTTACTGGGCCTACTGCTTTGTAGTGCTTTGGTTCGTTGGGCAATTCGTCACTGCAAAGAACCTCGTTGCCGACCCGGCTCCCTGGTACTGCCGGAAAAAGTCGTTCACCTTTTCAGACATGCTGGCAGCAGCTCGAAGGAGTCATTTCTCGCTGAGAATTTATTCGAAAGCCAGCCGAATCAATAAGTTCGAAAAACTCAACGGCCCGCGCTCCACGCGCGGACTCGACCATGCAAGAATCGCGAAACTATAGCAAAATAGTACCCCGAAGACCATGCCCACACCAATTAGAGCTTTCTTCCACATGGGCTTGGGTCTTTGCTCTGAATTCGATTTCATCGGTATTCCTATCTATTTACTGTGTAACAGTGGTGAGCGCAGCCAATTGTAGGATGCCGATGAGCGAAGCGAATCGCATCGGTCGAGTCTTTTTTCACCAACACCCCGTACATTCGGTGAACTGTCGAATCATTTTCTAGCCTGATTGGCAGCAGCATCATAACCTCGGATCTCTTGCCACGAAATCAGAAAAAATTATCTCATTGTTACGGTTCGAGATCACATTTACCATGGATGCGCTTTTTTAAGGAGTGGAACGGCCACAGATGCGATTCGCTTCGCTCATCAGCATCCTACGCGGGCTCTTTCCTCTTTCACCACACCTACCTCAAGGCGCGAGCGTAAACGTAAGATGTCGGCTTTGTCAAATCGAAAGCTTGGGGACTTCAGATGATGAGTCCTTCGGACATCTCGGCTCACTTCCTTATCAGAAACTAACGATCTCCTCGTAATCAGATAATATCCGGGCAGTCTAAGAAGAATAAAGCTTTTCCGGGGATTATGGCCCCGCAGAAATTTTCGCCTGAGGGCAATCTCGGTTCAGGGGGTTTACATTTGGAACGCTCCACGACTTGCAGTCTCAATGACAATATGCTGAATGACATTCTTCGGCACGCCAAACCGATGGGTCACAATGAAAAGGCTCGAAATCTCAATCTCGGATTCGGTTTCATCTACTATGCCGTCGCACGGGCATTAAGGCCGAAGCACACGCTTGTCATCGGCTCGGGATACGGTTTCAGCGTGACGTGCCTAGCCCTGGCAATCAAGGATAATGGCAAGGGCAAGCTCACTTTTGTCGATCCAGCCTACTCTCTCGCGAACGACGGTCCCATGAAAACCGTTGGCGGACGCGGCAAATGGAAGACCGAAACGCATGTTCGGGAGCATTTCAGTCGCTTCGGCGTCGAGGACATCATCACGCATCATAAAATGCGCAGCGACGAATTCTTTCCGGCATATGACATCCTGGGATTGCCTGAAATAGATCTCGGCTTTGTGGACGGCAATCATTCGTACGATGCAGTCAAGTACGATTTCCTCGGTGTGCTGTCGAAGTCGCATAAGAACACCTACGTGTTTCTCCATGACACCAACATATACATCCGCGAGTTGTTGTCTCATGCGGGAGTGAAACGCTGGCTGAAGTTCCTGAAAAAGGAAGAAAAAGCGTTCGAGGTCATCAATTTCCCGTTTTCATCCGGAGTCGCTCTGGTGAGAATCCTGGAACCCGATGTTTGGACGCAACCGCATTGATGTCAATTTGCTTTCAAAGCAGTAACATCCGGGAACCTTTTTTGTAAAAAAGGTTCCCGAACCCTCCAAAAAACTTTTAGCACTCGCCCAAGCCCACAGTTTTTCAATAGAAAAACTGTGGGCTTGGGCGAACATTAAAAGTTCTTGGGAAGGGACTGGGAAACACTTCTTACAAGAAGGGTTTCCCAGATCTTATCTTCTTGAATGCAATATGAGAACGTTTTCTATAGCAACTATTGTAGTACTCCTGGCTGCGTTCCTTTTCTGGCGGTACGTCTGGTTTTTCAGAAATCCGGAAAGGGTCATACCAACGGGTGAAAACGTCGTCAGTCCTGCTGACGGCACGGTGGTGTACGTGAAAAAAGTGGCACCGGGTGAGGAAGTGATTTCAATCAAGGAAGGTCTGGCCGCAAGAGTGGAGGATATCATTCATGAGGACACAGACTCTCCGAAGATTGTTATCGGCATCTTCATGAGCCCGTTCAACGTCCACTACAACCGTGCTCCCATAACCGCCAAAGTGGAAAGTATCAACCATCATCCACCAAAATTGGAGAATCTCAATATGGGCCCGATGCATTGGCGCACTGTCTTCGGGGTTCACCCTTTACACGAAAACAGTCTCCACATTGTCCACAACGAACGCGTGGTGACACGGATGTCCGGGCGATTCAAAGGTGCAGATGCTTCCTTTTACGTAGTGCAAATTGCCGGGAAAAACGTGCATGGAATTGATAGCTACTTCCAGCCCGGTTCCCAGGTGGGCAAAGGTGAAATCTTCGGCATGATCCGTATCGGTTCGCAAGTCGATCTGATTTTTCCGGACCATGAGAATGCCGAAATAAACGTTAAACCAGGAGATAAGGTCTACGCAGGCGAGACGATTTTGCTCAAGTAGCTTGCATTCGATCATACATACAAGAGGCCGATCACATGAAAATCGATTTGCATGTTCATTCTAAGTGTTCTCGGCGACCTTCGGAGTGGATTCTGAAAACTCTGGGCTGCCCTGAGAGTTTTACCGAGCCGTTGCACCTTCATTCACTCTTGAAGAAGCAAGGGATGACACGAGTAACGATTACGGATCACAACTCTATCGAAGGGTGCCTTGAAATCGGGCATTTGGAAGACACCTTCATAAGTGAGGAAGTCACGACCTATTTCCCTGAGGATCGATGCAAGCTGCATGTGGTTGTGTACAATATCAATGAAGCGATTCACGAAGATATCCAGAAGATCCGTGAAAACGTGTACGATCTGGTAGATTATTTACAGCAAGAGAGCATTGTACACGTATTGGCGCATCCTCTGTTTTCCGTCAATCGAAAGTTGACTCCCGAACATTTCGAGCGCTGTCTCCTGCTGTTCAAGAATCTCGAATTGAACGGAGCAAGAAGTGAAGAACAGAACCACTGCATCAGGCTGGTCCTTTCTCTCTTGACTCCGGAAACGATCCACCAATTCAGTGAAAAGCACCGAATAGTTCCCACTTATCCGGCTCCGTGGATTAAGAACCTGACTTCCGGGTCGGACGACCACAGCTCGTTGACCGTGGCGCGAAGCTACACCGAGGTTCAAGGAGTCTCCACTGTCAACGATTTTTTCAAAGGATTGCAGGAAGGCAAGGCACACCCGCATGCTCTGGGGTCAGGTCCTAAAACACTTGCCCGGCACCTCTATGGTATAGCCTATCAATTCTACGAGCACAAATTCGGACTGGATCGATATGGAAACGGACCGGACATTCTGAGAATTCTCAACAAGTTCCTCGTTACCGATACAGTGGACCGGTCTCGTGGCATTCTAGCGAGAATCGGTGCGTACTGGAGCAACAGAGTCAGCTCTAAGAAAACGGAAAACCCAACGTTGTTGGAAGTCCTCAAGGCTGAAGCAAACAAGATTTTCAACGATCCGCAACTCGCCGAAGTCATAAACAACGAAAATGGAAGCGGTGCTAAGACCGATCTCGATGAAAAATGGTTCCGTATTGTAAATGGTGTTTCCGGCCGAGTGCTTTCGCAATTCGCGGACGAAGTGGTCAAGAATTTTTATGGGGCGCATTTTCTTAATTTATTCAAGCATCTTGGGTCTGCCGGCGCGTTCTACTCCCTATTGTCACCCTATTTCGTTTCCTTCTCCGTACAGGCCGAAGGTCGAGTGCTGGCAGACGATGTCCTAAGTCGTTTCCTCAGAACCGATCAAACCAGGAAACGCACCAAGAAGAGAATAAAAGTTGCACACTTCACGGATACTTTGCACGAAATCAATGGAGTAGCCCATACACTCAAGCAACAGGTTGCAGCAGCGGAACGCCTGAACAAAGACTACATCGTGATTTCCTGCGGGGCGGGAACGACTCGGAATCACCCCCGGATCAAGAATTTCAAGCCAATAGGGACGTACAATGTTTCGGTTTATCCGGAACAGAAGCTTTTCTATCCGCCCCTTCTGGAGATGCTGGATTATTGTTATGAGCAGGAGTTCACGCATATTCACGCAGCGACTCCAGGACCGATCGGGTTGGCTGCACTGGCTATTTCCAGAACCTTAAACCTTCCCAGAGTCGGGACGTATCACACTGCGCTTCCTCAGTATACGGAAATTCTCACTGAAGACACACTGATGATGGAGCTGATCTGGAAGTATGTGTTGTGGTTCTACGACCAACTGGAGACCATATATGTCCCTTCGCAGAGCACGGGACAGGAACTCATCGACAAGGGCATTTCTCAACGAAAAATCCGATTGTACCCGCGGGGAGTCGACATCAACCGATTCCATCCGGCAAAGCGCAATGAGTGTTTGGACACCTATTGCCCGAATGGCGAGCGGATCAGACTGCTGTATGTGGGCAGAATTTCTCGTGAGAAGAATCTCTCTCTTTTGGCCGGAGCATTCAAAGCACTCTCCGACACACGAGAAGATCTCAGTCTCTTTGTCGTTGGGGACGGCCCGTATCGTCAGCAGATGGAACAATTGCTGGCCGGAACCAATACTCACTTTCTGGGCTACATCGAGGGAGCAGCGCTCGAACATATTTACGCTTCGTGTGACGTGTTCGTTTTTCCAAGCACCACAGAGACGTTCGGCAATGTGGTTTTGGAGGCACAGGCCTCAGGAATTCCAGTCATTGTCACGGATGAGGGCGGGGCTCAGGAAAATGTGATTCCCGGGAAGACCGGACTCGTGGTGAAGGGCAACAGTGAAGAGAGTCTTTTGAATGGGATGAGATTTCTTATCAGCGATCATGCTCGAATGGAGAGCATGGGAGAACAGGCGAGACTTTTTGCAGAGAGCCGCTCTTTTGATAAAGCTTTTTCCGAGACTTGGAAGCTCTACGAACAGATTGGTTCCATGAAGAATCAGTCTCCGAAGGATGGCAGAGAACTGACGGGATTCGATCCATTGGGCTACCGAGCTGCATCATAAATCGGTTTTTATGCCATTCGTCCACAGGTGCGCTTCCAATCTCGGGTTGTAGTTCAATAAAAGGGTACTTAACGGACCGTAAGATGCAAAAATATGCAAATTCTTCTTGCGGTACACAGGAAAAGTTGCAATAACCCGTTTCAATGTGTGAGTTAAACCAACATAGCTCCAGATCGAACCCTCATCCGATCCTTCGATGGTCTATCCATCGACACGGTTTCGGTGGGGTTCTTTCCCATCTATCCAGCTCGTGGATTCAAGGTACAAATCATCTTACGTTTAAACATGCTTCTGTGCTGAATCAATCTGAAGCACCGAACAGCTCTAGTTCCAAACTTCGTTTGAAGGGGTTTGCAGATGGCTTGCAAGGCGTACTTCGACGGTTCCTGTTTTCTCAACTATTGCGGCATCGGATACGTAATCCGAGATCCCGATGGGTACCCATTGTGTGAGGCTTCCGGTTTTGTAGGCCGAGGCGATGCGCTCAAAGCGGAGTACTTGGCTCTATGTGCTCTCGTGGAGCACCTGCGTGATTTGGAGATAGATAACGCGGTGATACACGGAGACAGCCGGACCGTGATAGGCCAGGTGACAGGATTCATGAACACGCGAAACACCAACCGTTTTCGGGAAATCATTATGAGAATGCGAGGATTTTTCTCAGAGCATCCCGGCTGGAAGTTGAAATGGATTCCACGCCAGGAAAACGGGCGAGCAGATGCTCTGGCCACCCAGGGGCTGAGTGAGATGAAATATCAGGAAAGAGTTGCCGTCAGACAGATGTGATGGTGTGATCTTTCGGCACGTATAAAGTCGGGGAGGAACTTCTGTAATCCTGCTTTTAGCGGGACTCCCCGAACTTTCTCACAAGAACTTTTGACATTCGCTGAACCCCAATTTCTCTGAAGAGATTCGGGGTTCAGACTAATGATAAAAGGTTCTTAAAGATGGTTTTCGGCTTTTTCTACAGAGACTG
Organism: Desulfomonile tiedjei DSM 6799; assembly: GCF_000266945.1. Classification (NCBI taxonomy): domain Bacteria; kingdom Pseudomonadati; phylum Thermodesulfobacteriota; class Desulfomonilia; order Desulfomonilales; family Desulfomonilaceae; genus Desulfomonile; species Desulfomonile tiedjei. Next base: position 6,409,608 of record NC_018025.1, on the reverse strand, counting down.
AGTGCTTATTCCGAAACAGATTCCTTCCCGAGCCAACGAGCGTCTCCAGTGAATTCAAGAAATAATGCCGGATTCACCTTCTTACAAGAATCCCTTCAGACATTTTCTTTTCGTGATTCTGAAATCATAGGAATCGGATCGCAGGTGAGATGGAAAGAAAGCAGTGCGCCTGTCACTTTGCTTCTACCCGAATGCAGAAACACGACCAGTCCAAGCAATTCCAGGGCGAGAATCGATGCAGGATCCCACAATAGTTTCAATCCGTTCAAGAGAACCGGAACCGGATAGTCGTCCGCAGGAAGAAGCTTGGAAAGAGTTATCCCGTACACTATAGCGAGCACGGCCATCACCTGATAAGCCGAAATCTTGCCGTTTCCTCTATAGTCTGCGCGTAAAAATTCAGAAATGGCGCGCCAGGCTTGGGCCGCAATAGTACAAAACAGGAAAGCGTGCACGTATGCACCCTTTACGTACAACCCGCTTCCCACCAGGGCAGTAAAGACCAAAACAGTGCAAGTCAAAGCCTGGATGGGAATGACCGGTACGCCTTCCATACCGCCTTCGTACTGAATCTTCTTTGTCTTTCCTTGGAAAACAAAGGAGTATTTTCCGAAAAGGCGTTGAATAATCGGATGGCATTCCGAAATTCGCTTTCCGTAGCAGCAACCGAAGCTTATACATGCGAGTCGCCCGATTCCTTCTCCTAATGCGTACGCAATTGCCATGCATGCCAGGCCGGGAATCATGGGAATCGCTCCGGGTGATTCACCGACTACCACGGAATTGACAATCCACACCACAGCGGGAGCTACGAGCAGCCCAAGAAAAGCAGAGCCGCCTATAGTAAAGGTATTCTGCCTTTTTTCAACAACCCGAGCCAGCAAAGAAGATGCGGGGATGCACAAAGAGAAGAGGAATACAATCATTGCCAGTGAAGTAGAGAGCGATACGCCGATCGATCCCATGAGCACCAGGAAGACAGCCACCGAAGCAATCACCGAAACAGCCATCAGGAGTCCATAGAAGGTGAGATTTAGACCTTTCCACGTTCGTGAATCTACCTGCGCTACGGGGACAACAGCCATAATCTGCCACCCCTCACGAGGCAATGCCACAAAACCCCATCTGAACAGAACCACCATAACCACCAATAACAAAAAGAAAAATGAAATTTCAAACATCTGGAAATCCTTTATACGATTCCGTGTAGGGGTAGACCCATGCGTCCGCCCTCATTTGGGCGGACACGCAGGTCCGCCCCTACTCACCTGCATCCAACGTAATACGCACACTCCTTTTCTAACCGGGCCTATGCACCCAGAACCACTTTCCGAAAGGGGGAATTGCACGTATCCTCTTTTCTCCCGATTACTCCACAAAACACTAAGCCCGTGCAGCAGTCCCTACAAGGGATCTTACTTTCACGTCGGTTTCTACGAGCGGTTTTCCAAATCCTGCGGAGTAACGACTTTGAACATCAGTACGATGCATATTCCGGACAAGATCGTCGGCAAATTCCAGTCTTGACTCTTGAAACAAGAGCACGACAGTGCTACTGCCAGGCCTGAACAGACTTTTGGGAACGCCTTTTTCCAGGAACATTCCTGGAATCACCGGGCGGGGGTTGTCGTATCGGTTATCGCTATAAGCCTGTTCCACTTCTCCGACCATGAGCGCCACCACTTCGATCATTGCCACAAGACCGATGCCCGAGCCCCTCGGAACATCAGTATCGATAATGGTTACGACTCGTTTATTCTTGGAATAAGCTGTTACCAACGAAACCACCGCTCCCGGGTTGCATGAATGATATCCGCCGGATATTTCATAGAAATCTTTGACCTCTCCCGCTACAGGAGTATGATTGTAATGATATTTGTCCGGCGTAAGTCGGAACATCATGAATGCTCCATTGCGGAAAGTCGAGAGCCATTCTTGCTTATCTTGCCCCAGAAGTTCGTCGTAATCGAAGAACTTCTGTTTTATGAACAGACTTGAGATTGAGTCGAACGACCCCATGAGTACGCGTGCATCTGCCGGGGACACAACTGCGGAAACATCGTCAACCATTGGGCGACACTCCCAGTAACGGATCTTGCGTTCGAACAGTTTCCTGGCAGTATCCAGGTCGGCAGGAGCATCCAGGCACTCTGTGAAATCCACTCCACAGGAATGAATGAACTGCCTGGTTCGATACGGGATCGGAAGGTCGAAATTAACGAATCCGAGAACACGACTTGCATGGCTACTAACGAGCGCTCGAAAGAGAATTGGTGCGTGTTCTCTCACTTCCGTATAGAGCAACTGAATCGATTTATCCCATAAGAGCGGTTCTGTACACGCTCTTCCGGTAATCCGATCTATGTATTGGTGATGATAGGAATTCATGGGGTTTCGTTCCTTGTGTGCAGGATTCAGACGTGGCGATGTCGAGATGAACAGAAATGAGGATAAGATTCACCAGTCTCCTCAGGTCGTCGATCGATAATGTTTCGTTGATGAACCGATTCTCTATCAAAGAGAGAAAGCGCTTCGTATCCATGGAGCCCAAAACGAACCGGAGCGAACGCTGTATGGAGTCGTCCGGCACGGAGGAAGCCATCTTCATACAGTCTTGCTCGAACCACTTGAACGATACGCGGAGATGATTCCTCCTCAAGGTGCCCCGATAGTATCGTTCAGTGGATAGATTGAACTCCTTGGGATCGACCGACAATGGCGAAGATTTTCCGGCTTCATCAAGAATCGCCTGTGTAATCCTGCCCGCTACCGAAGCTTTTTCGGGATCCTGGATCCGATGCTCAAGGTCTCGTATGGTTTCTTCCAGGCCCATCAACTCAATTAAGTCGGATGCGTCTTGTCTCAATGTCTCCAGGAGCGCGAATTGAAATTGCCGAATGTACACTCGGCGATATCCGGGATAGCGTCTGCTGTATCGAACACCCTTGGTTCGCTCTATCAATTTCTTCATGAAGAGATTTGTGGTTTCGCTGTGCACGTAAAACGTGGGGATTCCGATAGCAGTTCCGAAAAAGGCCTGCCTGCGCTCGCTCTCGATATTGGGACTATCGGGTATATGCCTGTGAGTGTAGGTTCCCTGAAGCACGTATTTGAATGCCAGTGCCGTAATGAGTCTCTGAAGGTCGGCAGCTTGTGCTAAGTCGCTCTCCAGAGACGCGAACAGGCTGTAATATCTGCCTTCGAAGCCAGAGAATCCCATCCGGGAAAACTCCCGTAAACGGTACGGGATGTACAATGCCATTTTGAGATCGAACACGCCCAAATCCGCAAGATCTTTCTTGAGATGCTGCTCGTTTCCCAGTATTCCATTAAGAGCAGGGCTTTTTTCAGTGCTCAACAATGAAACCGGATAATCTACGAGCCGGAAATCGGGAACAAAATCACCCCGCACATGAAAAAGTGAGCTCAAGATCTCATCCAATCCGGGTATTCCGAAGGGTGTCGAGATGCGGCCGAGCACTCTCAGATCGGCTTTCTTTTTCCAGCGGCGCCAGAGCATCCTCAAATGCGTGTAATCCAATTCGTGCGGCAAGAATCCAAGCACTTTTTCCGGATGAAAATCAGAAAATCCCAGGCGATAAGGAGCTGCGCTGTACGTGCCCACAAAGAGCGGTAAAAAATGCTCAACGATCTTGATCGCCAGATCGCCGATCCATTTTTCATGTATTGCAGTGAATTCTGAAGAGCCACTTGACAAGTGGCGGGACAATTTAGGGCTGCCGATACTTATGTGGGTTCCATTGTTCGCGAGACTGATATTGGATACCGAAGGCAAGACCACGAGATTACGAGTGATTATCCCAGCATCCTTCAGCTTGCTCACTGCATTCAGTTGACTCCGGCTAAGGACCTGATGACAGAGACACATATAATTGTGTTTCTCCACACCATCATCCCATCCCGACAGGCAAGGGCTCATGAACAGCTCTCGATAGAAGGAATCCGAGATGAGGTCGTTCAGCTCTTTTTGGCGTACGGGAGGGTGTGGTGAGAAGTAAATCGCCGCATTCTGGCCGGATTCTTCAAGTTTGAATGCCTTATTGGCGTACATGACGAGGGCCTGCACAAGAAGAAAGCGTTTGGAAGTCTCTTCTGCCAGGGCATGTCCCATGCCGGATGTCGCATCGGGAGTGACTACGTGGAAGGAATGCGTCTCAGGAGACGTGTTATCGTTGAGCAGATGCCCCATCACTTTTCTTCCGGTATTCCCGATAAGTGAAGGAAGGTTTTCCTGTGATCCGATTATATCTGCAAGAGAGAGTTTGAGGAGATAGCTGATGGGAACCCGGAGGAACTCTTCGCCTTCAGCGGTAAAGAAGAATTTCTCCGTGTCGTTTCTCAATCCCCCGTCTTCTTGCTTCTTGTTTGCGAGCAAATCGAAGTTGAGTACAGAAAGAGCAAAAGGACCGAGTAATCCTTTCGGGAATCGTACCCAACTGTTTTCCCATGTCCGATCGGTATTGGAATCGAGAAATTTCTCCAGATCCGTCAGCACCCGTTTCGAGGTATCTCCGGATGTCGTCCTTTTCAGGATATTACTGAAATAGTTGGACTGTTCAATTATCAGGGGAAGATCCACATGCGACCTGTTGCCCGTGACAGCCACTTGAAGTTCGTTTTCGGAACCCGCGGTAATGTCATTGAACGAGAACGGAAGTTCCTCAACGAATCCATCTTTTCGCGGGGCCGGAACTCCAAGCGCCTGTCTGATCTTTTCCGGAGAAAGTGGCCACTGATGCGTTCTATCAGAATTGTCGAGTCCCAATCAAATTTCTCCGTTCCGGGTTTGCATTTGTTCCTGGATGAGGACATCACCACCTTTTCGTTAAGATGCCATGAGAATATGGGCAGATTTCAGCTAATGTCTTGAAACTCTGCGATTTCCGGCATCTCTGACCTGTGATCCCCGGACATCTCATACTAATGTGCTTTCAAGGCAGTAATATCCGGGAACCTTTTTTGTGAAAAAGGTTCCCGAACCCTCCAAAAAACTTTTAGCACTCGCCCAAGCCCATGGTTTTTCTTTCGAAAAACCATGGGCTTGGGCGAATATTAAAAGTTCTTGGGAAGGGTCTGGCCCCGCCAGACGCGGGGTTACAAGAAGGTTTCCCAGATTTTCTCTCTTTGAATGCAAATCAGTATCAGATCCGAGAATCGTCGGTGGCCGACAGGTGCGAAGTTCGCACGCCGATTGTGGCCTGCTGAGTGGAATTGCAGCGCACATTACATTCCGAACCACTTGGTTTCATTCACTGCTACAGAATTAGTGCGTGATACTCACTCGACACACCTTCCGGGAAAGCTCTCAATGAACCGTTGTAACCGAGAACAACATATTTCTAAGCCATTTGAGCTCCGATATTTTAGCATTCCATTTGCTATTTCGATTTGGTAAGATTTCCGAGAAGATTCCCAAAACCAAACTCGCGTGTGTAGCGCAGTCGCTCTCTTGTACAAGAATGATCTTACGTGATCGTAAGGGGCAAGATGGTGATTTGCCGCACTCAGGAGGACGTTGTGATCAGAACGTGGACGGGTCTTGGTTTTGTGTCTCTTTCTTTTCTTCTTGCGCTCAGTATGTGTGAAAACGGGTTTACCGAGTCAGGCAGAGGTGTTGTGCGAGTGAGAGGGTCTGAAAGCATGGCTCATATCATGACCATGTATGCAGGCGAATTCAGCTCTCCCGATCGCAGTTGCACCATAGTTGTGAGTGGCGGAGCCAACGAATCGGGCATGGAAACGCTCTTCAGCGGCGAGGCTGAAGTAGCCATGATAAGTAACCGTCTCTCAAAGAAGGAAATCGAGGCAGCTAAATCCAAGGGGCTCGATCTGCAGGAAGCCGCAATCGGATGGGGCGGAATAGTCGTCATAGTAAATCCCGCGAATCCCGTCGTAAGCTTGACTGTGGATCAGGCGCGTAAACTGTTTGTGGGTGAACTTACGAGTTGGACACAGGTGGGCGGTCAGGAAAAACCTGTTCAGGTCATAGCGATAAACGAATCTGTTCGATCGGGTTCGCACAAATACCTGGCGGAAGACTTTCTTCACGGCAATTTCGCTCCAGGAGCAAAATTGGTTTCTTTTTTCCGCTCTATACCGGCAGCCGTAGGAGAAGACGAAAATGCAATCGGACTCATTCGTATGAGAAATCTGGAGCGTCTTATCGAGCAAGGAATGGACAAGAAGATCAAAGTAGTGGCACTAAAAAAAGACGACCGTTCACCCGCCATAGCTCCTACCCGTGAGAGTATCGACGAAGGAACCTACCCGATCACGAGACCGTATCTTCTCTGTGTACCGGCCAATCGAGCGAATACCTGCACCATGGAGTTTTTCAAGTTCTGTGCAGCCAGGAATCCCAGGCCTCGAGATCTTGAGAGCAAGAACTAGTACCTCATACCTGAAAAAATCCAAGGAGGAAGGTCGTGAAAAGCTTCTGGTGTATAGCTTTGGTACTAATCCTATTTAGCCCGACGTATTCCGGGGAGCTTGAATATGAATTATCCATGGCAGTCGTTTGATGTGAATTTGAAATCGAAGACCGGAGCTACTGCTTTGACGTTCTCTACCGTCGGGCGACATGCCGACGTGATGGAACTCCTTAAATTAAAAGGAGCTCGGTAAAGTTGTAACGAGGCAAACAGGGGATTCCTCCGTATTATTGAGTTAATCGGGGGGAAAATCCCTCCTGTCCTTCTTTATAGAATCTGAATGGTTGTCATTGCGAGCGAAGCGAAGCAATCGCCTGACATTAAGCGCCTGAGTCCCAGGCGATTGCCACGTCGCTGCGCTCCTCGCAATGACAAGGATTAAGTCAGTTGCTGAATGGTGGATTCATCGCTGTTCGCGGGCGTTTTCCATCAACATGGGTCGGCAGAGACGCCGACCCCCACCAGGAAAGTTGAAAGTGGATTCGTTTATTCTAACGCTCATGGGGGAAGAGGGGATTTATAGAGTCGGAGGGACCATGATTACAGGAGAAGATCTTCTCTAACCCGCGTAACTGAACGATTACGGGATATTCAACCATTCGCAAAGAGGATACCTCTATTACTGTTTACGTCCCAGGTACGCTTCCACGATACGGGGGTCTCCCTGCAACTGATCGGCAGGGCCTTCCTGGACCACGCGGCCACCTTCCAACACGTACCCGTAATTGGCTACTTGTAGAGCCTTCCGGGCGTTCTGCTCGACTAGCAGGATGGTCGTGCGCTCTTTAAGTTCGGCGATGATACGGAAGACTTCCTTTACGATCAAAGGAGCGAGGCCCAGGGAAGGTTCATCCAGCATCAGCAGTTTTGGGCGAGCCATTAATGCTCTCCCCAAGACAAGCATCTGTTGTTCGCCTCCGGAAAGGGAATCGGCAATCTGGCGACGACGTTTCTTCAAATGGGGGAAGCGTTCGTAAATGTCTCTGAGATCTCTTGAAACATCCAAGTCTTTGCGAGTATAGGCCCCCAGCAACAGATTTTCTTCCACAGTGAGGCTGCCCAGCACTTGCCTTCCTTCCGGCACCTGCACCAGTCCAAGCCCTGTCACACGATCGGGTCTCCAACCTGCAATTTCGTTCTCTCCAAAACGGATGGACCCGCTCTCCGGCCTCAGAAGCCCGCTGATCGTGTTAAGAGTGGTGGATTTTCCGGCTCCGTTCGCTCCCACGAGAGCAACCACACTCCCTTCAGGGACCTCGAAACTGACTCCCTGTAGAGCCGCAATTGCTCCATATGAAGTATGAAGATCTCGCACGATCAGCATGTCGGATGATCACCTCGTTTGCCCGTTCCAACCATTGTTCCGTATCCTATCTCATACCAATATGCTATTGAGAGATCTGTTTTGGGCCGGTCCCGCCAAATCTCCTTCGCTACGAACGGCACGGCCTGACTTCGCTTCGGAGACATGCCGGGACCGGATTTGCCAGATGCTACTTCTTTGAACGCACATTGCTATCACGCCGGTCGATGAAAGATTAATCTTCATCTTCGCCAAGATATGCCTCAACCACCAGAGGGTCATCTCGGACGGAACCGGGCGGTCCGTCGGCAATTTTTACTCCAAAATTAAGGACTACCACAAGATCGCTGATACGCATGATCAAGTCCATATCATGTTCGATAACGAGAAGTGTCAGCGAAGTCTTGCTTAACTCAAGCAGGAAGTCCGTAAGCTGTGCCGTCTCAGTGCTGTTCATACCTGCAGCGGGTTCGTCCAAAAGGAGAAGGCGAGGCTCCACAGCCAGAGCACGGGCGATCTCTACCCGTCTTTGATCCCCATAAGACAGTGCCTTCGCAGGAACATGCGCCAGATGTTCCATGTTCAACCGGCGAAGCAATTTCAAAGACTCCTCTGATGAAAGCCGTTCATCTTTACGACTACGTGGAAGACGCAACAGAGTCTCGATCAAGGTCCCGCGCTGCTTAAGATGATGCCCCATCATAACGTTCTCAAGTACTGAAAGTTCCGAGAAGAGACGAATATTCTGGAACGTGCGTCCGATTCCCTGTTGGGCGATCCGATGAGGCGGCAGTCCGCTTATCAATTGGCCATCCAGTAAGATGTCCCCTTTCGTGACGGGCACCAGTCCGCTTATCACATTGATCAGAGTAGTCTTGCCCGCTCCATTCGGTCCGATCAAGCCGCAGATCGCTCCTTGCGGCACCTGAAACGACACTTCATCCAGCGCCATAAGACCGCCGAACATTCGGGTCACAGCTTTTATTTCCAGCAGCGGTCCGGCTGGTTGTTGCGCCATTAATGAACTACCTCTTGTTCGAGATTTGCGACTGCATCTGCCGGATACTTGAAACTCGCGAACAGAGAATTGTCGCCGAATTGCTTTCCCGGGTCGCTTCAATGACCCGATTTTATGATAATTATGTACCTCGTCTTGAACTCTTCGAAAATGACAGTTTCTTCTTGAAGAAATCCCAAATCCGAGGATCCGCCAACCCCGACGGCAGATAGATGATGGACAACATGATGATCAGGCCGTTAACGATGTCCCTTTGGTCCTTGAGAAAGCGTAGCACTTCGGGCAATGACGTAAGCACGGTGGCCCCTATGATCGGACCCGCCCAGTGGGTCATGCCCCCCAGCACCGCGTAAGCCAAGATGTCGACTGCTCGGCCGAAAACATAGTTATGGGGATCTATGACTCGTACGATGGGAACACTGAGTGCACCTGCACCGGCGGCAATTATCGCTCCCAACACAAAAACCAACAGCTTGTAACGCACCACATTGATTCCCAGAGTGGAGGCAGCGGTTTCATCCTGCCTGATGGCAGCCATGATCCTGCCGTACCGGGAATACTGCAGTGTAGCAAGCAGGTAAGCTACTATTATCACATAAAGCAGAACGGACCATGTGGTTTCGGGCAGCCCGAGAATCGTCGGTGGAGTAGTGTACGTCAGAGTGATTCCTTCTGCCCCCTGAAAAACAGTTATGTCCTTATCCTTGCTGAATAAGCGAACAAGCTTGTCACCGTTGAGTGCGATTATTCTGATTATTTCTCCGAATCCAAGGGTGGCGATGGCCAAATAGATGTCACGCAGTCGTAGTACCAGCATTCCGAATGGCAGAGCAACCGCAGCGGCAAGCAGAATGGCCACAATAAGGCCAAGACTCAGTGGCAACTGAGCTTTTGTGAGCAGAATGGCTACTGTGTAAGCGCCTATCGCCATAAACCCTGCATTCGAAAGAGACAGAAGCCCGGTTGCAAGCGTCAAGTAAATGCTGAGACCGAGTGCGATGTTTATCAACACAAAATTGATAATCGAAAGATTGTTCGTGATAAATTCCGGCATAAGATTAACGTGTCCGCCCTGGAACTTCGCCTTTTAAGCTCGTACGGTTTTGCTACGACCGAAAATGCCGCTAGGACGTACGAGAAGGACAAGGATCAGCAATCCGAAAACAAACGCATCCCGGAAACTGCTGTCCACATAAGCCACACTCAGAACCCGTATCATTCCCACGAGAAAAGCGGCCAAAGCCGCGCCACCTATGCTGCCCATACCTCCCACAATGATCACCGTGAGACCGGCCAATTCCACCTCGTGGCCCATTGTTGGCTCCAGGCGATTGAATGCCAGCCCGAGGAGCACTCCCGCCGCTCCGGCAAGAGCCCCTGAAATGAAGAAGGTCTGGGCTACCACAAAATCAACGTTGATGCCCAGGAGTCGTGCGGTACGCTCGTTCCAGGCTATGGCCCTTATCGCTCTTCCCATCTGGGTACGCTTCAGTAACAGATTGAGCACCAGCATGAGGATCAATGACAGCACCAGCACTAATGCCTGTATGGGAGAGATAACGGCATCTTTGGTTATGTGGTACGGCATGGCAGGAAAGAGATTGAGCGGAAACCGCGAAACCTGTGCTCCAAATGCACCAATGGCCAGGCTGACAAGGATGAACGTGGCCCCAATGGAGGAGATCATCGGGGACAGGTGCGGGACTTCACGCTGCCGCAAAGGTCTGATCGATCGATAGTCCTGCACAAAACCCACAGCCATGAGCACAGAAGCGACTATGGTTATTCCCATTTTCACGGGGTGAGCCCACTCACCCACCATGCCCACTATGAGCAGAATAAACGCACCCCAAAGAACCAGCCCCCCTGCCGTCAAAGAGCGAAGCGGTTTGAACGCGAGGCGATCGATCAATACAGCGAGCACCCCTGCCCCGACCATTGCCACCGGGATAGCTGCCCAGAGAGGCCAATTAAGCTTTGTGACACAGAGAAATGCAAAGAATGCACCCCACATGAACGTCGCGCCGTGAGCCAGATTAACAATATTCAGGACACCGAAAACCAATGTGTATCCCATGGCAAAGAGAGCGAGAGCAGCTCCTTGCCATATACCGTTAATCAATTGCTGGGGCAGTTGGGTCATACAGGTAACCTCACCGGAAATGGGGAGGCGAGTGATGTCTCGCCCTCCCTTTCCGGGTGTCCATTATTGGAATAATTCAAATTTTCCATTCTTGATGATCTGCACGACTGGAGAGTGTACCGGGTCCCGTTTCTCATTCATGGAGAATTTTCCGAGAACCGTGTCCAGATCCTTAATCTTTGCCAGGACGTCCCTGACAGCCTTCGAATCGGCAGAACCTGCTGTTTTAATCGCGTGTGCGAGTATGTAAACACCGGCATAAGCCTGAGCAGCGAATTGGTCCGGATTGGAACCATAACGCGCCTTGTAGGCTTCCACAAAAGCCTTGTTTCCCGGCGTGTCATTACCTATGAACCAGGCAGCACCGGAAATTGCACCTTCTGCAAATGGGCCGGCAAGCTGCGCCAGTTTAGGAGAATTGAAGCCATTCCCGCCTATGAAGTGGACCGATTCGGGAATGCCGAGCTGTCGCCCTTGCGTCATTATTCCTGCTGCTTCTTCCGCCAGCGCAGAGACGATTATCTGTTCCGGATTAAGACCTTTAATTTTGGTGAGTTGAGCCGAAAAATCGGTATCCTTCCTCTTGAATGTTTCCGTGGTCAATACCTGGATGCCTTTTTCTTCAAGCACCTTCTTGAACACGTCATAACCGCCTTTGGTGAACACGTCATCATCACCGTACATGACGGCTACTTTTTTGTAGCCCAACTTGTCCATGGTCATCTGGATAGTATTCGGCTGGACAGCGCTTTCAGGAAGACTGTCTCGGAAGATGAAGTCGCCGATTTCGACAATGCCCCCTGCCGTATTCGACACTCCGAGGACTATCACTTTGGATTCCTGGGCAATGGGATTTGAGGCTTTTGCCGAATTCGACAGGGTAGGACCCAATATGGCAATGACCTTGTTCTTCTTGATAAGATTGTCAAAGGCGGCGATAGCGCCTTCCTTTGTCGAGCGATCGTCTTCAGTGATCAGTTTTATCTTGGCCGTGCCCAACATGCCGGATTTGTTTATTTCGTCCACCGCCAATATGGAAGCGTTTTTCTGCGACGATCCGTAGACAGCCGCATCTCCGGTCAGCGACCAAACGGCGCCCATTGGGATTTCACCTTCAAGACCTTTTTCCGCGTTTGCGATGGTAGTACCATAAACGCCGAAGCCCACAGCCAAAAGCGCCAATAGTACGAAGAACACAGTAGAGCGTGCTTTCACGTCCTGACCTCCATGAGAACAGTCTGTTTCGGGGAATCACGAACAAGAGTGCGTGAGCCAGAATAGCGGCAATCGTCTCACCGATTCTCGAGAGGGAACTTGGGCCTTGCAGCATTGGCGAATCGACCGAGGAGAATCCCCCAAGGAGGTGTCAGCGATCTTCCTCCGTAAACAGACACTATACTTTTCGGCAACTTGGCCGTCAAGAGAATCTTGACGCGGTTTGTATGCTTTCAGTCATTCGTGGGGAAATCCCCTCTACCCCCCCCCTTCTATAAAGGGGAGATTTTTCGACTAACATCTGCGCTGAGTTTCGGTCATTTATCTTGGCAATGGCTATATCTCATCAAACCATGTCATGCGGACTTGCAGTCAAAATAGTCCTCATTGAGGCGGTGCCACGGACTTACAGGACAGGTCCGTGGCACCCAAGACTGACATCAGGCCCGGGCACAGGGGTACCACTGACGAGCACAGGTCAGTGCAGTTAGCATCCTGAATGCAAAACGGTAACAGGGAGCATGAACGGGAGATTCTCACATCAAGAACCGTATTTTACGAAGAAATAAGACGATTGGAAGCAAGGGCTTTTTGTGACATCTATCCAAGCCGCAATTTGCCGGTTATTCGTATAACCTAAAGGTTAGTTGAGAGGATCTTTTCTCTTGTGTGCATGAATTGTTTAGCGTAAAGTCCTGTGACAGATTGTGCTTTTTTCATAGGGATTTGTTTCTAACAGCTCCATATTTTTCGGAAGGCATGGCGCTGGCTTGAGCGGCATGAGTATTCCAATGCGGGTTTTTCCAGGCTACCTCATAACTGAAACCATATACAGGGGGACAAGATCGCTTGTCGTTCGAGCAACTCGCGGCAGCGATGGAACACCGGTTATCCTGAAAACCTTCACGGATGAGCGGCCTTCGATTCAGGAGACGGACAGACGCAAAAAAGAGTACAAAATACTTGAATCTTTGAATTTGGAAGGCGTAATCAAAGCGTACGGCATCGAGGATCACGGTCGCGGACCCGTCCTGGTTCTGGAAGATTGCTACGGCAGTTCCCTCGATCGAATCGAAAGCCATTTTTTCTCCGTTCCGGAGATTCTTCGAATCGGTTCGGAGTTGGCTGGAATTCTGGGTGAAATTCACTCCGCACAGATTATTCACAAAGATGTAAACCCTTCCAACATCGTACTGAATCCGGCAACCGGCATTGTAAAACTGATCGATTTCGATCTCGCAGGGACATTCTCGCGAGAACAAGCAGCATCGCATGATACGAAATTTTCCGGAACTCTTCAGTATATGTCTCCCGAACAAACGGGAAGAACCGCTTTAGCCACAGATTATCGTACTGACTACTATTCTTTGGGAATGACTCTGTACGAGCTGCTGTGCGCTAAAATACCTTTCGATACTCAGGATCCCCTCGAGATAATTCACTCTCAAATAGCTCGAATGCCTGAATCGCCTGCTGAAGTGAACCCCGAAATTCCGCAAATCGTCTCAGATATCATAATGAAACTCCTTGCCAAAAACCCTGATCAAAGATATCAGAGCGCCTGGGGCATTAAATGGGATTTAAACAACTGCCTGAAACAATTAAAAGAATCCGGTAGCATTGAAGCTTTCCCCCTTGCTTCCACGGACAGACCGGAACGGTTGCGTATTCCACAAAAATTGTATGGCCGAGATCGTGAGAGAGCCGAACTCGCCGGATTGCTCACCGGATTCAAACAGGGGACCAAACGTTTCGGGTTTGTAGCAGGGGATCCCGGAATCGGCAAAACTGCCCTGGTGATGGAAACGTTCAAGTCTTTGCCGGAACGTTTTTTTGCATGGGGAAAGTGCGAGCAGTTTTCTCGGAATTTCCCCTATTCGGCATTAAAAGATGCTGCACTTGCAATGCTGCAGCACATTCTGATGGGGAACGATCAGCAGCTCCAGAGATACAGAGAGAAGCTGCTCTCGGCACTCGGTCCGAATGCCGGAATTCTGTCGGATCTCATCCCTGAGCTGGAGCTGGTAATCGGTTCTCAACCTGCACCTTCACCCGCTGAGCCTCAGGAATTCCGAAACCGGTTCAACCTGGCATTCTTTCGTTTTTTCCAGGTCTTCTGCGAACAGGAAGAGCCGTTAATACTCTTTCTTGACGATCTGCAATGGATAGATACGGCATCGCTGAGTCTCCTGGAATTTATCTTGACCGATTCGGATATAGGACATCTCGTTTTTATAGGGGCTTTTCGAGACAAAGAAATAGATGCCCAACATTCATTGCATGCCACTATCGATCGACTCAAGACCTGTTCGGAGCACATCCCGCTCATTAAATTGCAGTCGCTGGACCTTGATTCCGTAAATGCCATCTGCGCAGATGCGCTGAACACGAATGGACAGTCGGTCGGTCAACTGGCAGACCTTGTACTCAAGAAAACAGGAGGCAATCCGTTTCATGTAGGCGAATTCCTCATGTCATTGTACCTGACGGGACTGTTGATCTTTGACCATCGCCAGGGCGTATGGCAGTGGGATTTATCTCACATTCAATCTCGTAATATTACCGACAACATTGTTGAACTCATGGCAGACAAGATTCAGCGCCTGAATGAGGAGACTCAGGCGTGCCTGAAATTGGCTGCATGCCTGGGAAGCCGTTTCAGCCTTGAGGATCTTGCCCTCGTAATGAAGAAGGAAGAATCTGAAACAGAGGAATTCCTTTCCCAAGCAGTTGAGGAAGGGCTATTGCTTCCGTTGGAGCCCGAGCTGAGTCTCTCTTTATTGCGTGCCGGAGTCGATCGTGTGGATACTGCAGAATTCCGATTTTGTCACGATCGGGTCCAGCAAGCAGCTTATGGATGTATTCCCGATGAGGAAAAAAGATTCGTCCATGCCACTGTGGGACGACTCTTGTTGCAGGGGACTCCTCGCCGGGAATGGGACAAAAAGATCCTGAATATTGTGGATCAACTGAATTTGGGACTTGAGTTCATCACAGAAAAAGATGAACGGATGCTGCTGGCGGAACTCAATCTGCTCGCCGGGAGGAAAGCTCATGCGTCTGCGGCGTTCGAGGCAGGGCTCAAATACTTTCAAGCAGGAATAAGAGCCCTGAAAGAATACCCTTTACCTCATGGGGAATCCCTTGCTCTCGAACTCTACAGACAGTTGGCAGAGTCGGCCTATTTGACCGGAAACTTTGTCACCATGGAATTCTACTGTAAAAAGGTCCTGGAACATTCACAGGAAATCTTGGACAAAGCGAAAGTATGTGAAATCCGGATTCAAGCATCGACAGCCCAATATAAGATGATTGAGGCGGTGCAAACAGCAATCCCGGTATTACGAATGCTGGGGGTGAGAATTCCTCGGAAGCCCTCCCGACTTCACCTCTTTTGGGCACTCACAAAAGGATTTTTTATCTTCAGGAAGAGGGATATCGACTCGCTCGGCTCGTTACCGGTCATGACAGACAGCAAGAAACTCGCGGCTCTCAAGATAATGTCCAAGCTGGGCAAGGCACTGTACGCTGCCCATCCCGAGTTTGCACCGGTGGTTACGCTGAAGTCACTGGAACTATCCATACGGTACGGGATTTCTCGTGAATCGGTGCTTGCGTACGCTATTCTGGGCTTCTTGTATATTGGAGTTCTGGGAGACATAAACAAAGGTTACGCTCTCGGAAATCTCGCCTTGAGGCTGACGGAACGCTTTGATACCGCGAAACTCCGAGTCAACATTGTCATGATAGTGAATTTTTTTGTCAAACCCTGGAAGGAACATTACGCCAAACTTCTCGGAACTTTGCAGGAGGCTATTGGTATAGGCATAGAAAACGGCAGCCTGGAAGATGCGGCTCATTGCGCTTACATGTATTGTTCCGGGGGGTTTCGCGTTGGATGGGAATTGCCGGCATTGCACGAAAAGATGACCCAATATAGTGAGCTTATACGGAAAATCAAGCATGAATCCGCTTTGAGACTTTTATTTATCTTCCATCAAACAGTTCTTAATCTTATGGGAAAATCGCCCGATCCATGCACTTTGGTAGGCGATGTCTTTGACGAAAATATTATGCTGCGAGTTTTTCAGGAGGCAAACGACCGAAGTGGAATGTGTGTCACTTACCTGAATAAAGCAACACTCTGTTACATTTTTGAAGAACATTCGAAAGCGCTTGAAAATGTAATGCTGGCTCAAAAACATGAGTCCGGGATACTTGGGACGCCTGCGATTCCGACCCTCAATTTCTACGATTCGCTCGCCAGATTATCCGTTTGCGACAAAACCAAGCAGAAAATTCATTTGTGGAGAGTGCACCTGAATCAAAGAAAATTGCGCAAATGGGCAAAGCACGCACCTATGAATTTTCTCCATAAGTACATTCTGGTTAAAGCGGAACTATTAAGAATCAAGGGTAAGTACGAATTGGCGGGCGAACTCTATGAACAAGCCATAACCCTTGCGCGAGAAAATGCCTATCAGAACGAAGAGGCTTTAGCCAACGAACTTGCAGGGAAATTTTACTTATCCCGGAGTAATCTCGATCTCGCCCGGACGAAAATTGTTGATGCTCATTATTGCTACAAAAAATGGGGGGCTGCTGCTAAAGTGGAACAACTCGAAGCGAAATACCGACTGTTTTTTGAAGGGCCGGCAGAGTCGCAAATCGTTGTGACCTCCCGGGACTCTGCTTCAACGGGGAGTACTGATTTCCACAGGGATTTAGATCTTGCATGGATCATGAAAGCTTCCCAGGTTATATCCGGTGAAATTCTCCTCGAGAAGCTCGTCGAAAAACTGATGAAGACAGTTATTGAGACTGCGGGGGCGGAAAAAGGATTTCTTATCTTCCGGTCCGGAAATCGTCTTGAAGTAAAAGCCGAAGCTTGTGTCAGCCAGATGATCGTCCAGGATCTGCAGCCTACTCCAATAGAGAAATGCGAACTCTGCTCCGCGGTAGTCATGTACGTCCTGCGCACCAGTGAAAGCCTGGTTTTGAACGATCCTGTCCGTGAAGGAGCATTCACCTCGGATCCCTATATAATGGAGAAGAAACCCAAATCCGTCTTGTGCGTACCTATCCTGCACCACGGGAGCCTCATCGGTATGCTGTATCTCGAGAATAATCTCTCCAGTCACGCATTTACTCCACACCGACTTGAGACGTTGAGGATGCTCTCTTCCCAGGCTGCCATTTCAATCGAAAACGCGAGATTGTACGAACGAATGGAGCAATTGGTGGCAGAGCGCACGTCGGAACTTGAGAAATCCAATAAGGATCTGTCCCACGAAATCGAAGTTCGCCAGAGTGCCCAGGAAGAGCTGTATCGGGCAAAAATTCAAGCAGAATCGGCAAGCCGTGCCAAGAGCGAGTTCCTTGCTCACATGAGTCATGAATTGCGAACCCCGCTCAATGCCATAATTGGATTTTCTCAACTCCTCAATGAACAATGGGGAGGTAAACTCACGGAAAAGCAGTTGCAATATGTTCGCGAAATCTCAATTGGAGGCCATCATCTCCTCGAACTGATAAACAACATCCTGGATCTGGCAAAAGTCGAATCCGGAAAGATGGAACTCGATCTCAAGCCGGTGAACATCGGACAGCTCCTCAAGCACTGCACGATAATGATAAAGGAGAAGGCTCTTCGGAAACACTTGGATATAATTGTTCACATACCCGAGAGCCTCCGCGGGGTGAAGATCGTAGCTGATGAAGTGAAATTCAAACAAATAGTCGTAAATCTCTTGTCGAACGCGGCCAAATTCACGCCGGATGAAGGAAGAATCGAGCTTGAAGCATCAATGGAACCTAATGCCTTAAGCATAAGCGTTTCCGATACCGGAATAGGCATCCTTCAGGAAGATCAAGAACGAATATTCGAACCCTTTGTTCAGTTGAATGCACCTGTTGAATCCCGGCAGAAAGGTACAGGACTCGGGCTCGCTCTCACCAGAGAACTGGTGGAACTTCATGGGGGCACTATTCACGTGCAGAGCGCAGGTTTTAACCAGGGAAGTACCTTTGTTTTTAGTATTCCTGTAGACCAGGTCTTTACAGATCCCAGTTCTTCCAGTGACTTGGCATCGTCTTCGCTTGTTCGAACGTACGACAGGATTCAGGATAACCCATCCGAGGCGACGGTCCTTGTTGTGGAGGATAATGAGGCCAATGTGCGTCTTATCCGGGAGTTGCTCGAAAAACAATCATATCGCGTCATACACAAGAGTACAGCGGAAGAAGGGGTGGCCGCCTTCTTAACCGAGGGGGCGGATTTGATCCTGATGGACGTGGGCTTGCCCGGAATGGATGGATTGACGGCAACCAAGATAATCAGAGAACACTCACAACTCGTTCCTATTGTCGCTTTGACAGCTCATGCCATGGACAGTGACAGGGAAAAGGCGTTGGAGGCGGGTTGTAACGAGTATCTGCGAAAACCCATTAAAGTTGAAGAGTTCTATGACACCATAAGACGGCTCATCGACAGAGATCGAAAACTGTGACGTACTCATACAAATGTGCGTTCAAAGAAGTAACGTCTAGCAAATCCGGTCCCGGCACGTCTCCGAAGCGAAGTCAGCCACGCCAAGGCGTGGCCTTCGTAGCGAAGGAGATTTGCCGGGACCGGCAAATAACAGGTTTCTCAATATTCCTTCTATGAAAGCACTTTGGTATCACACGCAAGATTGAGGGAGAAAAATAGCCATGCCGCGGCCGAATCGTATTCTCGTTGTGGATGACGAGCGCCAAAATGTGGAGCTCCTGAAAAGCATGCTCGAAGCTCTCGGATTAGAGACAGAGGAGGCCTCCAACGGCAGTGAGGCGCTCCGCAAACTGGACGAGTCTATCGATTTGGTACTGCTCGATGCCATGATGCCGGAAATGGACGGATTCCAGACAGCCGCAGCCATTCGGAAACACACTCATTTCGGCGACGTTCCGGTGATCATGGTGACAGTCCTGGACAGCAAACAGGATAGACTGCATGCGGTCGAAGCAGGAGCAAATGACTTCATAAGCAAGCCACTGGATTTACTTGAGTTACGAGTTCGCGTCAACTCTCTTTTGAGAGTTAAGAACGCCCAGGATCGCCTAAAAGCTTCTTTGAGAGAAAAAGAATTCCTTTTGAGAGAAATCCATCATCGAGTAAAAAACAATCTTGCCATTATTATCAGCCTTATCAATCTGCAGTCCAAGTATGTGAAAGACGAAGTGCATTTAGCCATGTTTCAGGAAGTGCAGAATCGCATACGTTCCATGGCTCTGGCGCATGAGCAATTGCATCACAATCAAAATATAGAGAAACTGAAGTTGAACGAATATATAAAAGGTTTACTGGATCATCTTGTAAACACATTCCGCATGGTAGGAAGACCGGTCACTCTGGAGACGGATCTAAAAGAACAAGTATTCGGTCTTGAAATCATAATACCGGTAGGAATAATCCTCACCGAGCTTGTTTCCAACTGTTTCAAGCATGCTTTCCCCGATAATAGAAAAGGCGTGGTAAAGGTAAGCTTACAAACTATTGGCAGAGTTGCGGAATTGAGTGTCAGTGACAACGGAGTAGGCCTTCCGGATACTGTTGATGTGAATAATCCTCGATCGTTCGGTTTAAGTCTTGTACGGACCTTTTCTCGCCAAATAGAAGCATCGGTTACGGCTACATCAGTAAATGGTACGGAGTTCAAATTGTCATTTTCAGGCCCCAGGGACAATGCTTGAAATCACGGCATTTCTCGGGAGATTGGCATCGTGCCGGATCGCATGTGTGCGGAAAGATAGAAGAATATTTTGCCGAAATTGCCCCTGAAGATCTTTTTGATTCGCATTTTATGCATATGGAAGCGACCCATCTATTTTTCTTCACAATTGCTGGGAAGTATATTCTCAGCCGCAATGTCCTTTGCTCGGATCAGGTGCGCATATTCGGATTAGGGCTGTTCCACAAAGGGGTTGCGTGCCATGCGGCACGTGCAGTTCCCTTCATCGCCGCTGTTCCATTCGTTGATTTTTTGCTTCAAGCCCTGGCGGTCCAGGTCGAGAAATTTCTTAACTTCACCCTGGGTGATTAATCGCATCTTGTACGCAAAGAAGACCACTTCCTCAAGGAGGGCAGGCGTGTACGGCAGTCTCTCCTTCAGAAGTCCCTTCCTATCCAAGAAATCCAGCAGAGAATTGTATATCATCGTCTTTTTTTCGGAATGATCCAGCATCGTCCACCTTCATGAAACAGAAACTGAAGACTACTGTTCAATATAAGCAAAATCAACGCAGAACGCAAAAATGCGATTACAAGCGTACAGGGCAAATTCTCCGCGTAATTCCCGATGCCAACCAGGCCCTCCGCACGGAAGCCCGCGCGAGAGTTACCTGATATCATTTCGCTGATGCACATAAGATAACGAAACTGGAGCGTGTCCTGAGCGGAGTGATTAGACGGCTTTGCGTCGTCCGGAGCGAAGGATACCTCCAGCTTCCAGATTATGAGAAGAAAAACGGATGAGTATGACTGGTCGTCTATCCAACTGATGAATTTGATGCAAATAGCAGTTGAATTTCGGGCATCCTGCCTTTATGCTCTCATCACTTATCTAAAAACCGGACAAGAACATGAAAACAATTCTGGCAAGCAGTATCATTCCGGCGGTTCGCCAGTTGTGCATGGATGCCTGCACGATTCTCGGCGATGACGTGATTCAAGCAATCGAACGATCGCTCAAGCGTGAAGAGTCCCCTATTGGACGGGAAATTCTCGGCCGGATTCTGGAAAATGCTTCCATAGCGAAAACCGAGAGAATCCCCCTGTGTCAGGATACCGGCATGGCGGTGGTTTTCGTCGAGATCGGGCAGAATGTGGCAATCTCGGGGGGAAATCTTGAAGAAGCGATTCACGAAGGAGTCCGTCAAGGTTATCGGGACGGTCATCTCAGGAAATCTGTGCTCCATCCCATTACGAGAGTCAATACGGGCGATAATACTCCCGCAGTGATCCATTACGAGATCGTGCCCGGAGACGCTCTGAAGTTAACTCTCGCGCCCAAGGGATTCGGATCGGAGAACATGAGCCGTGTCACGATGTTTCCTCCATCTGCCGGAATTGAAGGTGTTAAGCAATTCATTGTCCAGCGTGTCGAAGAATCCGGAGGAAATCCGTGTCCACCCATTGTAGTAGGTGTAGGGCTCGGAGGCACGTTCGAAAAATCCGCTCTTTTGGCCAAGAAGTCCCTTCTAAGACCACTGGGAACGGTCAATCCAGATCCGATGCTTGCCGAGCTGGAAGCTGAACTCCTGAGCCGAATAAACAATCTCGGCATCGGTCCCCTGGGGCTCGGAGGCAGCACTACAGCGCTTGCAGTCCACGTGAATACGTATCCGACGCATATAGCCAGTATTCCTTGTGCTGTAAATATACAATGCCACTCCTGCCGGCATAGCGAAATTGAGCTGTGATTTGGTGAACAGGGAGAAAAACATGTCTCATTCTGCTTCAGATATATCCGAGCCGATTCGTATTACTGCTCCCCTGGACGAGAAAACAGTAAGAGAACTCAGAGCCGGAGATACGGTGCTTCTGTCCGGGACCATAATCACCGGACGGGATGCGGCCCACAAGCGCATGGTGGATCTGCTTAACGACGGAAAGCCGTTGCCTTTCGATATTAAGGACCAGGTCATTTATTACGTCGGCCCCTCTCCTGCTCCTCCAGGCAGCCCGATCGGAGCAGCGGGTCCTACCACCAGTTACCGCATGGACGCGTATGCACCGCTTTTGATCGAACACGGACTGCGAGGGATGATAGGCAAAGGCCAAAGATCGGACGAAGTGAAGAAAGCCATGATCAAATGGGGGGCGGTGTACTTTGCGGCAGTAGGAGGCACAGGGGCATTAATCTCGCGCTGTATTCAAACAGCGGAAATCCTGGCATGGGAAGATCTTGGCACGGAAGCGGTGCGCAGACTCACCATAAAGGAATTCCCCGCTATTGTGGCCGTGGACAGCACAGGTAACGACCTGTACCTTGTAGGCAGAAATAAGTATCGGAAATAATAAAGCGGAGACAGATTAAGGGACCCTCAAGTCGAACTCCTCGAGTATTCGATAGATTTCGTCCGCAGTATGTGCATGCTGTAATGCAGTCTTGAGTAAAGGGTCCTTAAACAACCTGGAAATCCGGGCCAATGCTTTCAAATGTTCGCCAGCAGAATTCCTGGGAGCGATCAGCAGAAAAAACAGGAACGCAGGACGATTATCCATTGAATTGAAGTCGACCCCTTTGCTGCTTTTTCCGAAGCTGGCTACAAGATGTTCCAAACCATCCAGTTTGCCGTGGGGAATGGCCACACCTCCGCCGATTCCAGTACTCCCGAGGTTTTCGCGTCCTATGAGAGTGTCGATCAAATGCACTTTATTTATGCCTGGATAGGCATTTGCGATGGGTTCGACCAGTTCGGCCAGTACTCCTTCTTTGGACGTAGCTGTCAAAGAAGAAATGATTCCGCTTGGGGTGAGAAAATCGAGAATCCTCATGGCAAGAAACACTCGGCAAATCGTGCTAGCCCGAAACGTTCTTCTCCGGGCTCAAGTGATTAAGCCCGGCGGGATTTGAATCCACAACCGGGCATGAAAAGAATGTCCGATCTATAGCGTTCAGGTCGCGGTAGCTTATGAACTCTGAGGGACAATTAAACCGTAATTTCCATCTTTCCTTCTATATAACACATTGACCATCTGAGTCGAAGCATTATTGAATACCAGAAAATCCTGGTGTGACAGTTCCATTTGCATGGCTGCTTCATCTATGGACATAGGTTTTACGAAATAGCTGTCCGTATGGACAACAACCGGTTCGCGATCGTCTTCAAAACTCTCAAGTTCGTACGTGTCTCTTCGCCACATGAGCTCTTTACCGGGAGTTGGTTTGTGGCGCCGTATCTTTTCACGATATTTCTTAACCTGCCGCTCGATCTTTTCCATGACGAGATCGACGGCTGCATACATGTCGTCGTGTGATTCCTGTCCCGCTATCCGTATACCATTCGCATTGATTACCACATCAACGATTTGCCGGAATTTGTTGACCGTAAGGGTAACCTGGGCTTCCAGTGGCTTATCGATGTACTTGACAAGCCTTCCGGTCCTCTCCTGAACATAACCTTTGAGCGCCTCAGAGGGCTCCATGTGCCTGAATGTGACTGCAAGTTGCATAAAACTACCTCCTCACCGACTTAACCGAAGCTACCAGAGCTCAGTATTTTTTCTTTCTCTTGCTAGACGGAGGAATTCCTAGGATTTCCCTGTACTTGGCAACTGTTCGCCGTGCTGTCTGGATTTGAAATCGCGCCAATTCCTCTACAATCTGTTTATCACTGGCCGGTCTCTTCGGGTTTTCGCTTTTTACGATCCGTAAAATCTGATTCTTGACTGCTTCCGAGGCAATCACTTCGCTGCCATGACGTATTCCTGAATTGAAGAAATATTTCAGCTCATAAATTCCTCGTGGGGTATGAACGTACTTGTTTGTGGTGACACGGCTGATGGTGGACTCGTGCATTTCCACATCGTCAGCTATGTCTTTAAGAATGAGAGGTCTCAGGTAGTCTATACCTTTATCGAAGAAATCCCGCTGGAATTTCACTATGGATTGCGTCACTCTGTAGATCGTTCGCTGGCGCTGATGAATGCTCTTTATGAGCCACAAAGCACCTCGCATCTTCTCCTGTATGTAGTCTTTGGCACGTCCTCCGCCGTTGGAATGAAGTTCCTTTTGATAAAAGGAGCTTACTTTCAGCTTCGGCAAACCATCGTCATTGAGGACAATTGTATAGTCGTTTCCCGTCTTCATGATAAAGATGTCGGGCACGACGTAAATGGGTTCCGAATTTGAATATGGCCTGCCTGGCTTGGGCTCCAGGCTCACGATGGTTTGAGCTGAATTCTTGACCTCTTCTACAGTAACTTTCAGTTTTCTGGCTACGAGATCGAGTTTTCCTTGTTGGAACTGTTCGAAAGCATCTTCGAGGATTCGAACGGCCAAGCGGTCCGGAGGGTCCAATACATAGGCCTGGTTGAGCAGACATTCCTGCAGATCCCGAGCAGCAATTCCCGGCGGATCGAACGCCTGCACGAGCATGAGAACCCGCAAGACGTCCTCAAAAGGCACATTCAGCTCTTCTGCCAGATCTTCCAAAGGGCTTTCAAGATATCCGTCTTCATTGATATTCCCGATTATCTCGAAAGCAATGCGCCGATCCGTTCCTTCGATACCGCTCAGTTGAAGCTGCCGAATCAGGTTTTGGAAAAGATTTTCCCTGTACGTAACCATGTTCTCCAGAGGCGGCCGTTCGGAAAAATCTTTCTGCGACGGAGCATAGTCAGCTCCGTAGCTTTCCAGATAATTCTCCCAGTCAATGTCGAACATATCGGCATCAGGGCGCTCTTCTTTGTTCATTTCCTCCAGTTGGTTTAGATCGTGTTTGCTGTCTTGATCGGCTTCTTGCGGTGTAACCGGATCATCCGCAGAAGAAATCTCCAGGAGGGGGTTTTCCTTCAGTTCCTGTTCCAGAGCTTCGACTATCTCCAGATGATTGTACTGGAGCAGCTTGATTGCCTGCTGAAGCTGAGGCGTCATGACCAATTGCTGAGTCTGACGCAACTGTTGTTTGATTTCGAGTGCCATGCGTCCTAAGATCTTACATACTGAATTGCTTACCGAGATATACTTCCCGGGCCCGCTCGCTTGAAGCTATGGTTTTCGGATCTCCCTCTTCCAAAATACGGCCTCTATCCAGGAGATATATTTTATCACATACTCCTAATGTCTCTCTAGTATTATGATCCGTGATGACGATTCCTATACCCTGTTCCCTTAGTTTACGGATGATTTTCTGAATTTCCAAGACCACAATGGGGTCGAGACCTGCAAAAGGCTCGTCCAGAAGAATAAAATCGGGTTGTGTGACCAGAGCCCTGGTGATCTCGAGACGCCTCTTCTGGCCTCCGGATAAGCTTTCTGCTCTCTGGTTTCTCAGATGAGCAATGTCGAGTTCCTCCAGCAAATCGTTGAGGCGCTCTTCTCGTCGAGTCTTGTCCGATTCCACCATTTCCAGAATGGCCAAGATGTTATCTGCTACGGAAAGTTTGCGAAAAACGGAAGTTTCCTGGGGAAGGTAGTTGATTCCCAATCTTGCTCTGAGATATACCGGCAACTGGGACATGTCCTGATCGTCGAGATAGACCTCACCGCTGTCCGGTCTTACCAATCCCGTGATCATGTAGAAAGTCGTAGTTTTTCCGGCGCCATTCGGCCCTAGAAGTCCCACAACCTGACCCGAGTTGATCTTCAGACTTACGCCGTCCACCACACGACGTCCGCTATACTCTTTGACAAGACCTCGTGCTCTGAGTTCTCGCACTTTCTCTTCTACTTTTCCTTTTCCAGTTTCGACGGATTCGTGTTGATCGTCGCTTTGACCCCGTTTTTCTCCTCGCCTATCATTTCCATACTATTATCACTCACATGAATAACGATCGTATTCGCGGTAACCCAATCCTTGCCTCTCGAGAGTCTCGGGTTATCGGTGAGAGTAATAGTCTTCTTGAGGTTGTCAAAGATTCCTTTTCCTGCTACGGCCATCAACTCGTTTTGGACTACTTTCACATTGCCGTAAGCGATGGCGCTCTTCAGGGTTCCCGGATCTTTCTGATCCATTACAGGATTCTTGGCTTTACGATCGATCTCTGCCGATACTGTTTTAGTCTTCTGATCGTAAATCACAACCAAACGATCACAGGTTAAGACGAGATTTCCTTGAGTGACGGTGACTCGTCCCTCGAACACCAGTTCCTGTCCGGTGGAAGTCTTCTTTGCGGTCAGCTTCATGGATTTGATTTCCATGGGCTGATCCGACGCTTCCGATGGATGAGTTTCCGATCCGGCACTCGTGGAAAAACCGAGTACGGCCAAAATGACAAAGAAGCACAACAGGAACTGTCTCCAATATCCGCCTGTGCTCACATCGTCACCTTATTGGTGTCAGTCCACTTCACGTTGAATAAACGGGCTCTTACATCGTTCTCGATAGTGATTTCCTCTTCCTGAATATGCATCTTCAGGCCTTTACCAGTAGCCTGGAAATCCGCACCTTTCAGAGACACTTCCGATTGTGTCTGCGCTGTCTGCTTCTCCTGGGAATAGTTGATGTTGTCGGCAGCAAACTCCAGGTCTTCATATTTAACCGTGACATTGCCGCGGGCAAGAACCGTTTGTCGCTGTTTGTCCAGATCTCCGGTGTCTGCAATCAGGAAGATTTTGCCACCTTTGCCGCCGTGATACACGACTCTGGGCTTGTGCAGATTTATCTTGTCGAGTGATTCGGCAACCATTGCGCTCGCGGCTTCCAATTCCCATGGATGTGCGCCGGGAGAAGAGTACGTGAATTTCTTTATGGTGATTCCGGCATTTGGATCGGAATTGACAGAGAAATCATCGGTGTCTGAGTGAAAGTATCGCGACGCGGAATACCCGGTTACCAGCAGCAAAACCGCCGCAAGAACGAGAAATTGAGCAGCTCTCTTTATGTTTCTGCGCCTGTGCCAGCGCTCGATCTCTTTGTGATTCATGCCCACCGCGCTCTTGATGAGATTCTCACTATGTACAGGTTGAGAATTTACTCGTAATATCTGGCCATTGCCTGTTCCCATTTGTTCTGGGCTTTAAGAATGGTTTCCACTATTTCCCGTGCAGCGCCTCGGCCGCCGCCATGTTGTGTTACAACCGTCGCTTCGCGCTGAACCTCTTCCGATGCCTCGGGTACGGTGAAGCTTACTCCTACTCGTCTCATAAGTGGGATATCGACGATATCGTCGCCCACCACCGCGATTTCTTCAGGAAGGAGTTGCAGATCTTTCATGAGTTCAGCCAAGGCTGGTCTTTTATCCCACATACCTTGGTAAACGCGCTCGATTCCGAGGTCCTCGGCCCTTTTGCCCACTACCTCAGAACTTCTTCCTGTGACAAAAGCGATGTTGAGACCACTTCTCTTAGCAATCTTTATACCATGTCCGTCTCTTACATGAAAGGATTTTATCTCGATCTCGCGGCTACCGAAAGTGATGCGGCCATCTGTGAGCACCCCGTCGACATCGAAAACGATCAACTTAATCTTCTGTAGTTTTTCTTTGAGAATGTCCGGAGTCTCATCCATCTTCTTCAACACCGGTTCGCTGAATTGTTCGGTTCCTGAAGAAACGACTTTACGAATTGCCGACAGGACCAATACCAGGTGCTGTAGATGGTCCAGATGGTAGCAGTTCGGCCCGTCGCACAGGGCATGATCGGGATCGGGGTGAACCTCCATGAATATTCCATCCGCTCCGGCTGCAACAGCCGCCTTGGCTAGTGGAGCAACGAACGACCGATCTCCTCCCGAGCGTCCGGCGCCTTTACCCGGGAACTGGGAGGAATGAGTTGCATCGAAAACAACAGGAAAACCGAATCGTTTCATCTTGATAATGGACCGCATGTCCGCGACGAGATCCTGGTACCCGAAACTTACACCGCGCTCCGTAAGCATGATCCGTGAGTTTCCTGCGGATATCACTTTCTTGATTGCATGCTCCATGTCGTCCGGGGCCTGAAACTGACCTTTCTTGATGTTTATGACACGACCCGTTCGGCTGGCAGCGAGCAGCAGGTCCGTTTGACGGCTGAGAAAAGCGGGTATCTGGATGACGTCCAACACTTCAGCCGCAGCATCGGCCTGGGCAGGGATATGGATGTCTGAAATCACGGGTAAACCGGTTTCCTTTTTGACTTTCGCAAGAATCTCGAGACCCGCGTCCATCCCTGGTCCTCTGTACGAATGCACGGAAGTGCGATTTGCCTTGTCGAAGGACGCCTTGAAGATGACGGGAATTCCGGTCTCTTCGGACACTGCGGCTACCTTTCGAGCAATGCGAAGAGTAAGTTCCTCCGATTCTATGACGCACGGCCCAAGAATTAAGAACAGGTCGGGTCCGAATGTACGATTTCCGATTTCCAGCCCTTGAACACTCACATCTACCATGAAACTCCTCCCTTCTTCATGACTCGCATACGGGACAAGCATGTCATGCTCAGCCGAGGCGAAAATAAAAAAGCCATAAGAGTACCCTCTGCCGAAGAGTGTCCTCTTATGACTGCCACACGTCCGAGAGAATCAGAATGTCACGTTTGTTGAAGCCTCGTTTTCGCGGAAGATTTTCCTGTCCGGGATTTCGAGGTCCTCACCACTTCAAGTCTGGTCGATTCAGTTTTGCTTTTGGCTTTCTTGTTCCTGTACTCCACACATGCTTTGATGTATGAAGCAAACAGAGGATGAGGATCCATCGGCCGGGACTTGAATTCAGGATGAAACTGGCAACCGACGAACCAGGGATGGTCCTGATATTCCACAAGCTCGACAAGTTTTTGATCCGGAGACGTGCCGCCCGCTTTCAAGCCTTTTTCTGCAAGAGCGCTCCGATATTTATTGTTAAATTCATATCTATGTCGATGTCGCTCACTTATGACATCTTTCTGATAAATTTTTTGACACAGACTGTCCTTGGTAAGAACACAGTCATAGGCTCCCAAACGCATGGTTCCGCCCTTGTCCGTAATCGACCGTTGTTCGTCCATGAGATCGATGACCGGATAGGGAGTAAATTGATCGAATTCCGTCGAATTGGCGTTTTTCATCCCGCATACGTTTCGAGCGAATTCTACGACCGCCATCTGCATTCCGAGGCAAATCCCGAAGAAGGGGATACGGTTGTTCCTGGCGTATTTCACAGCTTCGATCTTGCCCTCTATTCCTCTTGAACCGAATCCTCCCGGCACGAGGATTCCGTGCACATCGTCGAACTGGTCGGTAATTCCGTGTTTTTCGATAGCCTCAGAATCGATGAACTTCAAATCCACTGAAGCGTGATTGTGAACTCCACCTGCAAAAAGTGCTTCATTCAAGCTTTTATACGATTCATGCAAGTCCACGTATTTGCCCACGATTCCAATGACAACTTCGGACTTGAGGGATTTTACATTGTGAACAAAGGATTTCCAGTCTTCCAACCTCGGCGCCCTGGTCCAGATATTGAGGAGCTCCACAATTTTCTGGTCGAGACCTTCCTCGTGGAATTTCAGAGGCAACTCGTAGATGCAGTCCACATCTTCCGCGGCAATTACCTCTTCGGGTCTCACATTACAGAAAAGAGCAATTTTTTCTTTTACGTCCCTGGTAATCTGCTTTTCAGTGCGACAGATCAGGATATCCGGTTGAATGCCGACTTCCCTGAGTGCCTTGACACTGTGCTGGGTAGGCTTTGTCTTAACTTCACCGGAGGCTTTTACGTACGGGAGTAGAGTCAGGTGAATGTACAGCACATTCTGAGGGCCGAGATCTGCTCGGAGCTGTCTGATAGCTTCCAGAAAAGGAAGGCTCTCGATATCTCCCACAGTGCCGCCAACCTCTACGATTGCGACATCCACACCGTTTCCAAGACTGCGGACATTTGCCTTGATTTCATCGGTGATGTGAGGAATTACCTGAACCGTGGCCCCGAGATATTCGCCTCTGCGTTCCTTCTGGATCACGGAATCGTAGATCTGGCCTGTGGTGAAGTTATTCTTCTGACGAAGGGTGGCGTGGGTGAATCGTTCGTAATGCCCCAGATCCAGATCCGTTTCTGCACCATCATCCGTTACGAACACCTCTCCGTGTTGGAATGGGTTCATAGTTCCGGGATCTACGTTGATGTAGGGATCCATCTTCAAGAGAGTGACGGTCAGGCCGCGACATTCCAGCAGTGCCCCGATGCTCGCAGCGGACAGTCCTTTTCCCAGTGAAGAAAGCACTCCCCCTGTAACAAATATGAATTTTGTGCTCTTGTACATGAGCCGCTCCGGAATTTGATTTGGTCGGGCGGTGAATTGATAGAGGTTTCAAACTACGCGTATAGAATAAGCATTCGCCCGAATTTTTCAAACTTCTCAAGTTATCACATGGAGAAAGGCCCTCCCAGCCTTCCGGATGTGCCGCAGGATCCTCCCGTCCAGCCGACGACCTTTCACGGACGATTTACGGGGGGTAATCTCCCCCGTAACCGACTGAATGTCAAGTCAGAGAATGCATAAATATTCGATTAGAAATTTCACGGCAAAATCCGGCTCCCAAATCCCGGTTATTTGCAGGAGGATCAGAATTGTATTTTTTGACGCATTCTGACGGAAAGGTTCGGACTCCAGGTCATGACGTCGGCAGTTCGCTCCCTGTGAGAATACGATAGATATCCAGATATTTCTGCCTGGTCTTACTCGTGATTTCATCAGGCAACGATGGCGCGGGCGGCTGTTTGTTCCAGTCGAGGGTTTCCAGATAATCCCGAACGAACTGCTTGTCCAGAGAAGGTGGGGAAATTCCTGTTGAATACTGTTCCACAGGCCAAAATCGTGACGAATCCGGAGTCATACATTCGTCCACCAGAATCCGTTCATCATCGGTCGCGCCGAATTCGAATTTCGTGTCGGCAATAATGATGCCCCGTTCTTCGGCCCATCGGGAGCCGAAGAGGTATAATTCTATGGTTTTGTCCCTGAGCCACTGGGCATCTTCCTGTCCCACCAAATCGATGACCTTGGCGAAAGAGATGTTCTCGTCATGTTCACCCAACTCCGCTTTGGTGGAAGGAGTAAAGATCGGTTCAGGGAGCTTTTCCGCTTGCTTCAGACCTGCCGGCAGAGAAATCCCGCAAATTCCGCCCGTAGCCTGGTAATCCTTCCAGCCGCTCCCGATGATGTACCCCCTCACCACGCACTCCACGGGAAAGGTTTTTGCTTTGGTTACCAGCATACTGCGACCCGCAAGCATTTCTGCATGAGGTTTGCACTCGACAGGGTAAGATGAAGGATTCGCCGAGATCAGATGATTCGAGCAGATAGATCTGGTCTTCTCCATCCAAAAAACGCTCAGAGAATTGAGGACCTTGCCTTTATCCGGAATAGGATCCGGTAAAATCACGTCGAAAGCGGAAATTCTGTCAGTCGAGATTATCAGCAGCTTGTCGCCGAAATCGTAGACGTCTCGGACTTTGCCCCGACCTTTAAGAGACAATGTCGGCAATTCGGTTTCTTTAACTGCGCGTGGAATCATAGGCACACCATTTTGGATGAATACTCGGAGGAGATAGTGTTCGTCATTGACTCTCTCACCGGAAGAACTAAACTACCATGACAAGGGGATACGATGCAATCGCACGGGAACGGACAACGGGAAGTCCGAAAGCACAGGTGTAGGGACTGCAAAATGTGCCAGAATTGTGCGGAAAGCCGCTGCATTGCGTGCAAATCCCGTAACTCCCGGCCACAATTGTCCTTTGAAGAGCAAATAGCACTGTTCAATAGCCTCAATGCTCACCTTTTTCATCGTTCCGGCGGTGAAGTCGATGAAGATGAACCTGTAACGAAGCCACGCTATCTCGGATCGGATTAATGCCGGCGCATCTTCAAAATAACACATGATATCAATAAAATGGACCGACAGGGACGCCGGCCCCCACTGATATCTTGAATTGTAGCGTATGATAAAAGGTCAGAATTTTTGATAATCAGTCTAATTTCAGGATCCTGTAGAGAGTAACGGCAGTGTCGATACCCTTGAGACAAACATTCTCAATAGTCTCAGTCTGAACAATTTCTCGCACTTTCTCGTACACCGGCTCTGTGATTAGTATCTGGTTTCCCGGAGTGAGCTTTTCCACGCGAAAGGCGATGTTGATCGGTACACCGACCGCGCCGTATTTTTTTCTCTTCTCAGAACCGATATTGCCGACCACCAGTTCGCCGGAGTTCACGGCTATTCCCATGGTTAACTCTCTGGAACCAATCTCGGGAAGGGCTTCAGATATTTCTCTGTTAAATTCAGGCATTTGCTCCTGCATTTCCACTGCGCAACGGAGAGCGGCCATTTGGGAGTCGGGCAGGTACTTTGGTGCACCAAAAAACGCCAAGATGCCATCACCTGTAAATTCATCAATTATTCCGCCATGCTTTAGAATAATTTCCACCATTTTCTCCAAGTACATGTTGACGAGCTTCAACACCAGCTCAGGTTTCAAGTTCGCGGTGCATGCAGTAAAGCCGCGAAGATCTGCAACGAGAATGGTGATTTCTTTTAACTGACCTCCAAGATTGACACTTTCGGGCGACCGCAGGAGGCGGGTAACCACATCCGGACTCAAGTACATACCGAAGGTCTCACGGATCGTATCCCGTTCCCGCAGGCCTTCGACCATACGATTCAAACCAGCCAACATCAGACCGATTTCGTCGTTCGAGAGAACGGGAATCGTCACATTCAGATCACCTTCTCGTATGCGCTCCATCGTCGTTCCCGCTTGCCGCAAAGGCAGTGACACGGTATGTGCAATGAGAATAGACAATGCCGTGCCCGACGCTACTGCAAAAAAAAGCAAGAATCCGATGGTGAACGGCATGCGCGCCAGAAAATCTTCGAAGTCTATGCTTCCGTTCTGGACCAAATGGATCTGTTGCAGCGTCAAAAAGCTGACAACCGATACAGGAACCAGACCTATCAAGAGCAGCACTGCGATCATCTTAAGCAAAACGCTGATCCTGAACGAACGCGGCACTCCGACGAACATGTCAAGGGGAAAGAAGCGCTGTACCAGGGCCGGCATAATGCGTTCCAGCACAAGATATACCGAAATGACTGTAAACGGGCCGCCCACAAGAGTGATTCCCAATAACGAGTGCGTGGCCCGATGCCAAGGACCTCCACTGAATTCGTTCAAAAATATGGGAACAACCCCGAATACTATTGCTGCCGCAGCCCACCCTACCAGACTGAATCCCGCCATATAAGCCGGTAAACTGAGTAGATTGCCGACAGTCTCAACGGAAAGAGTATATGATTTTCGCCTGAGCCGCTTGATCATGGGCCTGAACGTGTAGATTCCCAGGGCATTGACTACCACAAAAATTGCACTGGCCCTCAAAACAAAATAGATGAACTTTGCTTCTGTTTCCGGGATATTACGGGCAGATTGCAGACCTGCTTGAACAAATGCAAAATAGAAGAACGTTATGAGAGCACCAAGAATGTTGAAGATCAGGGCTACTCCCAAAGCAAAAACGATGCAGTGGAGTGCGTGTTTCTTCCACGGTGCAGGGTTAGTTTCATACTGTTCACGTATCATATATGTCCCTCTGCGCTTCAGATACGCAGGTTCATCTGACCAGCACGATTCGAACATCCATTACATTGGTCCTGGTGGGACCTGTCTTGATCAGGTCTCCCAGAGAACTGAAAAAATGATATGAGTCGTTCCGTGCCAGAAAATGTTCCGGATAAAGATGCAGGAGCCGCGCCCTCTCCAAGGAAGAAGATTCCACTAGAGCTCCCGCTGCATCGGTTGGGCCGTCAGTCCCATCGGTTCCGGCGGAAAAGAATAGACTGTTCGGAATCTGCGCGGCAGCCTCAATCAGCAAAAGGGCAAATTCCTGATTACGGCCTCCTTTGCCGGGTCCTCTCACCTGAACCGTGGTTTCTCCGCCGCTGAGAATGCAGGCAGGAGGCGAAACAGGATTTTCCGAAGCACTGATCTCCCTTGCGATTGCCCCATGCAAAAGGGCTGCTTCAGCCGTATTCCCCTGTACAGAAGAGGAGAGGATCAGAGTATTGTAACCCAAGGCTTCAGCAGCGTGCTTTCCGGCAATGAGCGCTTGAATGTTACTCCCCACGATGATGTTCGTCACTTGGGAGAAAATGGGATCGCCCGATTTCGGCGTATCAGGCAGTTCCCTGGAAACACCTCGTTTCAGCCATGAAAGAACAGATTCAGGAGCATCTTTCATCATATCGTATTTTTGCAGAATCCTCAGGGCATCCTGAAAAGTAGAGTTATCTGGCGCAAAGGGGCCTGAAGCAATCACTCCCGGATCGTCACCCACAACATCAGATAACATAAGATTGATGACTCGTGCAGGAAAAGCCGCCTTCATGAGCCGGCCGCCTTTCACAAGCGAAAGATGTTTACGGACCGAGTTCATCTCATGAATGTCCGCCCCAACTTCAAGCAGTCGCTTCGTCAAATACTGCTTTTCATCAAGACTGATTCCCGGTGGAGGCGCCGGAAGCAGAGCCGAACCGCCGCCAGAAATACAGGAAATGATAAGATGTCGTGCCGTTGCTTCAGAAGCAAGGCGCATGATTTCTCGTGCTGCAAGCGTTCCTTCCTCGTCCGGAACGGGATGGCCCGCCTGAATCACATCAATTCTATCGAGTTCCAGTTCGTGGCCATATTTTACACAAATGACTCCACGGACGCGTCTGTCATACAGGATTTCGCCAACAGCTTTCGCCATTGCCGCGCTTGCTTTTCCTGCTCCCACCACCAGCACTTCTTCATAATCGCGCAGATCGACTGCCGATTCCCCAGGCACTCGAAGCAGATCGCCTTCTCGCTTCAGGTATTTGTGAACCGCCTTCTCAGGATCGACGGCTTCAAGGCTTGCATTAAAGATGGCCAGTGCATCATTTCTCATGTTTTTCATGTTTTTCATGTCGACTTGCATTAAGAGGGCTCCCGTGAATCACGTGATGTAATAGATTACTTTTCTCTTTTAACTATTGAACAAATATGATATATTTACTTCGCATTATCTCCCCTTGGTCTATGACCATTCGAGAGGAAGGACATGAAAAAGTGGCTTTATAGTTCAGTTATGATCCTGGTATTGTTGTTGATTGTTCCTTCGTTCGGCCTGGCGCGAGGCACTCGATACGTGATCGATTGGCCGGAGAACCACGTTGGACCTGTTTATGTTCAGGTTTTCGATATCCGGTGCACGTTCCCATACGAACTGCTGGATCGCTTCAAAATCTGGGTGAGCTGGGACAAAGAGACCAAGTGCTATGAAATAGGCAACAACGGAACATACCTTATCAAGATGTACAAGAATAATCATTGCAAGGGCCCCATGATAATATCAGGCACATGTGCCTCTTTTCAAATCCGATATAGTATGACACCGCCCTGGATCTAAGAGAATGTGTCCGTGAGGCGTGCAGGATTCCGCTCCGCCGATCACAAAGATTTCTTGAGGTGGATTTTGACGAGGAATTTCGTACGAGAAGTTCCTCGTCAAATTGTTCTCCAGATCGCGAAATCGATCCTCCACTCATTCCCACACGCGTTTCTGGTGGTTCTCTCCTTCATTTCTCCCCAAAAAGATTCTATCATGAAATGCACTCGGAATCGGAGGTTCTACTCCCGGAACGAAAATGTTATCTTTCCACCTT
Organism: Desulfomonile tiedjei DSM 6799; assembly: GCF_000266945.1. Classification (NCBI taxonomy): domain Bacteria; kingdom Pseudomonadati; phylum Thermodesulfobacteriota; class Desulfomonilia; order Desulfomonilales; family Desulfomonilaceae; genus Desulfomonile; species Desulfomonile tiedjei. The sequence goes on along the minus strand of NC_018025.1, from coordinate 6,374,131 downwards.
TAAGCAGTAAATACTGGAGAAACCCTTCTTGTAAGAAGTGTTTCCCCAAACCCCTTCCCAAGAACTTTTAGCATTTGTTTAAATCATGGTTTTTCAATGGAAAAACCATGATTTAAACAAGTGTCAAAAGTTTTTTGGAGGAGTTCGAGGAACCTTTTTTACAAAAAAGGTTCCTCGAGTATTACTTCTTTGAAAGTGGATAGATATGAGACTCGGTGGCCATGTTCAGAAAAACCTTCATGGAATGTCTCGGGATTGATTCCCGCATCAGGGTGATAGCGATCACCGGCGGAGGCGGCAAGACTTCATTGATGTTTCAGCTTGCTCGCGAGATGCTGGACCGATCGGAAAAAGTCGTGACCACAACAACGACCAAGATTTTTCCACCAGGTCCGGACCAATCGCCCTGCACTTTTCTGCTGGACGGTTGCGACAATCCCAGGGCGCTCGAACAGGAGCTGGAACGGTGCGGCCACATTACGGTAGGTCGCTCAATTCTCGAGGCCAGCGGCAAACTACAGGGAATTGCGTCCGATGTAGTGGAATATTGCCGTAGTGTAGCGGACCGTGTTCTCATCGAGGCTGATGGTGCATCAGGAAGACCCATCAAGGCCCCGGAGGCATGGGAACCGGTTGTCCCGGATTTTTCGGACATGGTGGTTCATGTGATAGGTCTGGATTGTCTCGGTAAACCGGCTCTGTCCGAAACCGTATTCAGATTGGAGAAATTTCTGTCTCTGACGGGTCTCGATCCGGGCGGAACGATCGACGTGAAGACAATTGCGCGGTTGGCTGTCCATCCCGATGGCGGCCTGAAGGGGGTTCCTTCCGAAAAACCAGCGGTGCTGTTCCTCAACAAGTCGGATGTCCTCGGTGCCGAATTATCTATCAAAAGCGTGGTCGATGACATCGCCAACCTTTGTGCTCATAAATTCGATTGGATAGCTTACGGAAGTCTGAAAGAAAGGGCCTGTGATTCCCGCCACAGATTCAGTTGAATGAACCTCTGATACTATTTCGCAATTATGCATATAAGATGGCGAAGGCTGAGGTATTCTGAGCGGAGTGATTGGACGGCTTTGCGTCGTCCGGAGCGAAGGATGCCACCAGTCTCCCGGATTATGAACAGAAAGCGAATCGGCATGACTGACTTACATGAAACAGCAAGCACTTCTTTCGTCCACCATAGCTTGATTCTCATTTCAGCAAGTATGGCAACCGTTTTCGGCATGTGCAATTAGAATATATATGAATGATGACCTTTCTCATTAAATTGCTTGACACCGCCCTGCCCGAAGCTTCAATGTAGGCTTCATGTAGAATCTTCCCTCAATTTGTCCACTAAATTTCAGCTTTTTCAACCTTGTTATTACAGCAATGCATGTCAGAAAAACCAAAGGAGGAACTGAGTTATGGCTGTTCAAAGCGATGCCTCTACTTTCGAGTTTCTCAAGAACTGGGGGGATGGGCTGACCCGATGGTCCGAGAAGTGGATTCCGGACGCCTTGGTAATTGTTTGGATTCTGAATTTCATTGCATTCGCGTTGGCGCTGATCTTTGGGAAAGCGACCCCTTTGGGTGCCCTGCTTGCCTGGGGTAAAGGATTTTGGGCTCTTCTGGAATTCGGGATGCAGATGTGCCTGATACTTATGACCGGGTACATACTGGGATGCTCTCCTCCAGTGAAGAAACTGCTGGACGGTCTTTCAAATCTTCCCAATCCTGACAAGCCGTGGCAGGCAATTCTGGCGATGAGTCTGTTTTCGATGGTAAGCGCTTGGTTCCATTGGGGTCTCAGTCTTATAGGGAGCGCCGTCTTTGCTTTGTTCCTCATAAGAAGGAATCCCAAAACGGATTACAGGCTTATGGTGGCGGCCGCTTATCTTGGGCTGGGGTGTACCTGGCATTCGGGATTGTCAGGGTCGGCCACACTGCTGGTTAATACTCCAGATAATTTTCTCATCAAAGGAAAGATCCTTGAAGCCACTATTCCTACTTCCGAGACTATTTTCAGCGGATTCAACATTATCCTTGTCCTTCTGATGGTGATCAGCATTGTGGTTCTTATGTGTTTAATGCATCCAAGGCCTGAAAACACGTATAAGATCAGACCGGAACTGCTCAACGAGTTAAAGCTGTATGAGCCGCCCCAGCGTCCCACGGGCAAGCTGATGCCTTCCGACTGGCTGAACTGGTGGCCGGGGTTTAACCTTATCGTCTCTATAGCAGGACTCATATGGCTTGCATGGACAATCAATCAAAACGGCTTTGCCAAATCCATTAACCTGAATAATATCAATTTGTTCTTTCTGATGTTGGGAGTACTATTTCACTGGCGACCGTGGACGTTCCTGAAAGCGTGCGAAGAAGCAGGAAAAGCAGTATGGGGTGTTGTCATTCAGTTCCCGTTCTACGCTGGAATCTTCGGATTATTCAAATTCACTGAATTAGGAAATGCCCTGACCGCTGCGATGGTATCCATATCCAATCCCAAAACGTTTCTCTTAATCGTGTACTGGTACTCCGGGATTGAGAATTATCTCGTTCCTTCGGGCGGTTCCAAATGGGCCATAACAGCACCATTCATAATACCCGCAGCGAAAGAGCTCGGAGTCAGTATTCCTAAGACGGTCATGGCGTATGCATGGGGAGACATGATGACGGACATGATTCAGCCGTTCTGGGCCATTGCCATGCTTGCCATAGCAAAACTGGAATTCCGGGAAATTATGGGATGGTTAATGGTGGTTTTTCTCTATTTCCTTGCAATCACGTCAGTGGCGTTTCTCATATATCCAATGATCTGAGTAGATCGGGACTTCACCGTCTTTCACCGAATCTGATACGAGCGATTTTGGAAAGGGTTCCGCGAACCGCTTTTTTCGCTGTGTTCGTCGGACTCTTTCCGAACAACTCCGACACTATTGTGGTCGCTTATACCGATTGTCGAAAGTAATCACGGATTGTGAAGAGCAGCTCCCAGCAGTCGGTAGCACCGGCCTCCGTGCCGGCGAACAATTCACCAAACAAATCAGCCAGTTCTCGCCGGCAGAGACGCCGGCGCTACTGATTCTTCCCATTGCAGGCATTGGATTCCGTCAAGACCTTCGATAACCGCTATAACGCTGCTGAGCATTGCTTCGTGAAGTTCTATTCGGAAATCACGTTTCCATAATGCGCTTCTTCAGGATCATATTCAAGAATTCGCTCTTGGGAGATGAAAGCCTTCTGTTTTTTCTTCCGCTGACAACCACATAATCATCTTTGAAATAGTGGTCCAAAGGTATGAACTCGATTTTACGACCCTTCAAGATGGAAGCACGATTTACCACAGTGGCGAAAGATACTCCAAGCCCCATTTCCACGTATAGTGAACTGAGCTCGACATTGGAGGATTCCATAATCACGCGGTACGAAAGGCCCTGTTTCTGAAGAAGTTCCTCCACCTCCGAAAAGCGAGAATGCAGTGAGCCTCTCGGAGGCAATATGAGAGGGTGTTGAACTACCGAGTCCAGAGTTACCGGTTTTTCGGCCAGGAGCGGGTGACCCGATGGGACCATTAACACACTGCTCACTTTCTTCCATCGCCAGGATGCAAAACCGGCAGGCAACATTGATTCCAGTACGAATCCGAAATCAATCTCTCCGGCCTTAATGAGGTCAATCACCGTTTTCTGAGGGCGATCGAGTATAGTTATCTGTACTTCCGGGAATTTGCCGGCATATTCCAGGAAGATCCGTGGAAACAGATGATACAGCGTAGTGAAAGGCGCTGCGACCGTAAGCGTTCCTTTCCGGACTCCTTGAAGATCCTGTAAGTCTTCGAGGAACGAATCATACTTGTTCAGGACTTCTTCCGCGTATTTGAAGAATTCCATTCCTGCTTCGGTGAGCCGGAGCTTCTGTCTTCCAATCCTCTCGATAAGTATGCAGCCAAGCTCCTTTTCAAGGGCACTTACTTGCTGGCTCAATGCGGGTTGAGTGCGAAATGTGGCTTCAGCGGCTCTGGTGAAGCTGCCAAGTCGGGCAACATGATAGAATCCTATGATTTGCTGCCACTCCATTTTGATAAGATTTCCTTATAAATAATATGCCGTTTATGAATTTGATGAATGAATATACCATTTAGTAATATGGATCGGAATATGGAAAAATTTTCTCGAGTGTGAGGAACGGAATGAAATCATCCTTGCAGCCAGGGTTGACGTTTCGGTTCAGATTCATGGTTCCGGATAACAAGACGGTTCCCCATTTGTTTCCTGAATCATCTGAATTCCAGGTCATGCCGAAGGTATTGGCAACCGGCTTTATGGTGGGCTTAGTTGAATGGGCCTGCATACGAGCAATCAATCCTCACATTGATTGGCCGGAAGAGCAGACGGTCGGCACTGGCATCACATTGACTCATTCTGCGGCTACACCTCCGGGGCTCCTCGTAACAATTCATGGGAAATTGGAGCAAGTAGAGGGCCGGAAACTGGTCTTTTCTTTTTCAGCCGAAGATGGAGTGGATTCTATTTCCGAAGGTACCCACGAAAGATTCGTGATCGATGCGATACGATTCAACAGCAGGGCTTCGGAAAAGCAGGCAAAATACGGTGACACTACATAGGGTAAAATCGGTAGTGTTGGATCTAACTTATAGGAATTGGCAAAACTAATGTTCGATTGAGGGATAGGTGTATTGGTGGGTGCCGTGCCTCCGTGCCGGCACATCTTCAATATAATCAATAATATCGACAGAATGGACCGGCAGCGAGAGGTTCGCGAACTCACTTTTCCTGAAAAACGATCTTGCTTATGGTTTCCGTCAGATCCACACCGTTTTCCTGAGCCATTCCCCCCACCCGGATTCGCTTATCGCGGATAGTAATATTTCCATACGCGATTTCCCGGATAGCGGATCGCAGCAGCGGGAGTTCCCGAATCTCTCCTTCGGCCCGTATTTTCAGGAACAATGGATGAGCTTCACGCTCTTCACGAGTAGATTCAGGTTTAATCTCATTGTGCCACGCATCCCAAAGAGGATCCCATTGGGCTCCCTTTATCGGAAATCTGCAGTACGAGATGACCGGTCCGCGGTCCAGGGTTTTGGTGACCACATGAACCATGATGCCCTGCTCTTCCGCATTTTCTGCAATGAGCTGATGGATGACCTCCTGCCATGTTCCGCGAGGTCCCCAGGGAAGCGCCGGGTGGACATTCACGAGCACCATGCCTTCCAACTCGGGGTCGCCAATAATGAGCATGTACCCGGCCATTATCACGATATCTACCGGGGGGAGCATCCGGATGACCTTCATGACTTCCTGACCGAACAGGTTGCGCCATTCTTCTAGAGCAGGGGAAGCTTCTGCTGCGGAAGGACTCTCTGCAATACCTCGTTTCCGAAGGTCCGGAGCAACTCGAAGATGCGATAGAGTCGCGACAGGTATATTGAAACCTGCAGCGAGATCGAAGAAGAGCTCTCGCTGGCGATACTCTTCACTGAGAGGCGCATCACCGGTCTCGCGGTGGCAAAAAACCCATTCAATAGATGCCGGAATATTGTTCTTCGCTATATCTTCGTAAACCGTTTGGAGAAGATTCCGTGCAGCAGGATCACGGCCGGTTGAAAGCCACCCCATCTTTAATGCCATGTGACAAACCCCATAGGTAAACTGTGATGTGATTACGCAATCAAGAAGGAAAATCGGGGAGGAACTTCTTACAAGAAATTTCTCCCCGATTTTACCTTTTTGGCTGCAGATTATTTGGATTTGGGCTCGATTCGTTCCATGCCGTTCATATAAGGGCGAAGCACTTCAGGAATGGTAACACTGCCGTCCTCGTTTTGAAAATTCTCAAGGATCGGAATGAATATTCTCGGAGATGCAATTGCCGTATTGTTGAGCGTGTGACAATAATGAGTTTTGCCGTTCTTGCCACGCCAGCGTAGACGGAGCCTCCGGGCCTGAAATTCATGCAGGCTCGAGCATGAGTGCGTCTCGGAATACGTATTCCTGCTCGGCATCCATGTCTCGATCTCGTGTTTCAAGACTTGTCCCTGGCCGATTTCGGCTCCGCACGCAAGAGCCACTCTGTGCGGCAGACCGAGCGACCGCATCAACTCCTCGGAGTTTCCAAGGAGCAAATAATGCTCTTTCATGGAGACTTCCGGATCGTTTACACAGATGGCTATTTGTTCCACTTTGTTGAATTGATGGAGTCGGTAAAAGCCGCGTGTGTCTCTCCCGTATGAACCGGCCTCTCGCCTGAAGCAGGAAGAATATCCGCAATAGTGCTTCGGCAACTCTTTTTCATTGAGGATTTCGTCCATGTGATAGGAGACCAATGGCACTTCCGAAGTCCCCACAAGATAAAGCTGATCCTTTTCTATGAAGAAAGTGTCTTCCTCGCCCAACGGAAAAAACCCCGTTCCGATCATCGCATCGCGTCGCACGATCTGGGGAACGATCATCGGCTGAAAACCTTTGGACACGAGCAAATCCAGAGCAAACCTGAAAAGCGCAAATTCCAGGAGCGCCCCTTCATTCTTCAGGAAGTACATGCGCGCACCGGAGATTTTCACGGCACGGGGCATGTCGAGAATTCCGAGTCCCTCAGCCAGTTCCAGATGATCTTTGGGAGGAAAAGCGAATTGTGTCGGTTCACCGAACCGCCGGACCTCAACATTGTCATCGTCCGAATCGCCTTCAGGAACCATGTCGAGAGGTGGATTCGGCACCATGAGCATCAGGCGGTCGAATCGCTCTTCAAGCTCCTTCAGCCGAGGCTCGGCTTGAGCCATACGATCCTTGACGTTTTTTACCAGTTCCACAGCTTGATCCCGCTCCTCACCCATGAGCTTGGGAATATCTTTGGATACCCGATTTCGATCGGCTCGTAATGACTCGACTTCGGCGCGGGTTTTCCTTAATTCCTCGTCAACAGAAAGGAGTTCATCAACATCCATAGGCATTCTTTTCTTGCGAATGCCTTCTTTAATGATCTCCGGATTGCTTCGAATGAAAGCGATATCAAGCATAAGAGAGCTCCTTTTCAACTCACCTGTGCAGCTTCTGCACATTCAGACGTGGCAGGAAGTTGTTCGTTCTTGCCACGAAAATAAAGCAAAGAAATCTTTCAAAACAATGATTCATGCCAATTTGCTTTCAAAATTGGACGAAAATCCCCTCTAACTCCCCTTTATAAAGGGGGGAATGGAGGGATTTTGAATGCAAATTCGTATCAGGCATGCAATCCTGTTCAGGGTAAACCGATGACAGAATCTGCCGCGTCCATCTTTTCAAAAAGCAAGGATTCATTTTCTCGGAGGCCTCGAGGGTTGGGTTTTCGCCAGTGCAGATCTGAATTTTTCCGACGGGATCGACCACGTTTTCTGCATCATGCGTTCAATAGGATCGTCTTCCGTCTGTTTTTCTTCCCCGGATTCTTCGGGCTTTTTACCGTACTTGTCCTGGATGAATTGTTGCAGATCCTGCTGCTCATGAGGAAGCATTTCTTTGTACAGACGTTCAAGCAAGAGACGCTCTGTCTTTGTCATGGACACGCGGCCTATCTTCCTTGATGCTTCAAGCCATTCACGCTGCTTTTCAGAAAGATCTTTTTCCTCCAACCCTTTTCCCCTTTGCTCATTCTCTTGCAGTGCGCTCGGAGGCAAGATCACCCCATCACCGTAAGATGAACTCAACTTAGCAATTCAACAGAACTCCTGCAAGACCGTTGAGATGAACGTGCCAAAGATGACACAAACGAGGACCTCTTGCCGGATTTTCGTATTTTTACTATATTCTCGAAACGGGGGCTGAAAAATCTCCTCATATGCGACCGAAGGAAATTTATGAACAACTTATCACGGTTTCTTGTACTCCTGGCACTTATGTTTGCCATGTCCGCATGTGGATCGAACAATTCCAGTCCATCGACCGGTTCGGTCAAGAATACGGTCGCGGACGAAGGAAAGCCCGCATACGGTGACATGATAGTCAGGGGCAGCATCGGAGACGCTTCGGTGCTCCTCCCGGTTCTTGCATCGGATTCAGCCAGCTTCGATATAACCGGACTTATTTACAATGGTCTCGTAAAGTACGATAAAGATATCTTACTTACCGGCGATCTTGCCGAAAAATGGGAGATTTCCGAAGACAAGCTCAAGATCAAGTTTTTTCTGAAAAAAGACGTGCTCTGGCAGGATGGAACTCCGTTCACCGCCAAAGATGTGGAGTTCACGTACAAGCTCTATATCGATCCTAAAACGCCCACGGCCTATGCAACGGATTTCTTAAAAGTAAAGGAATTTCATGTCATCGACGATCATACAATCGAAGTGACCTACGATAAGCCGTACGCGCCCGCTCTGGGCTCCTGGGGCCAGGCAATCCATCCGAGACATCTCCTGGAAGGCAAGGACGTAACTCAGAGTCCTTTGAAAAGGGATCCTGTGGGGACCGGTCCGTATCGGTTCAAGGAATGGGTGACCGGCGAAAAAATTATAGTGGATAGTTATCACAAATATTTTGAAGGCCGGCCTTATATCGATCGAGTGCTCACCCGAACTATCCCTGACCTTGCAACCATGTTTCTTGAGTTGAAAGCCGGAAGATTGGATCAAATGGGATTGACTCCACTTCAGTACAAGAGACAGACCGATACCCAATGGTTCAAAGACAATTTCAAGAAATACGAATACTTGACATTCAGTTACACCTATCTCGGGTACAACCTTCGGGACTGGAAATTTGAGGACAAAAGAGTCAGACAGGCGCTGACCATGGCCATGAACAGGGAGAGCATCGTCCAGGGCGTTCTCCTGGGATTGGGTCAAGTGACGAATGCGCCGTATAAACCCGACACTATGTGGTACAACCACAATGTCAAAAAGTATCCGTACGATCCTGAAGGCGCCAAACGGTTGCTTGCAGAGGCAGGCTGGAAACTGGAAAACGGTGTTATGCAGAAAGATGGAAAACCTTTCGAGTTCACGATTATTACCAATCAGGGAAACGAGCTTCGAAAGAATACAGCGACAATCATCCAGAGTGATTTGAAAAAAATCGGCATAGACGTGAAGATCCGCGTTATCGAGTGGGCTGCATTTCTCAAGAATTTTATCAATAAACGCAACTTCGAAGCGTGCCTGCTCGGCTGGGGTATCGGCATCGATCCGAACCAGATCGACATCTGGAGTTCCAAAAAAACCGGCGAGAACGAGCTGAATTTTGTCAGTTACAATAATCCCGAAGTAGATACACTTCTGGAGCAGGGAGCATCGGTGTACGATCCGGAAGAGCGGAAAAAATACTACGACAAATTTCAGGAGATAGTTGCGGAAGACCAGCCCTACACGTTCTTGTATGTTCAGCAGGCGCTTCCCATCATAAGCTCCCGTTTTCGGGGTATAGATCCAGCTCCGATAGGAATCGGATACAATTTCATAAAATGGTATGTGCCGAAACAGTTGCAGAAATATACGATCGAGCCTTGAGGTGACATGATTTCTTATATAGCCAAGCGCCTTGTCTTGATGATTCCTGTTCTTTTGGGAATCACGATTATTTCATTCGGCGTAATGAAGATGGCACCCGGAGATCCGACCAGCCTCGTGACGGATCTCAATCCCAATATGAATGAAGAAGCCATCAAGCGGATACGAGCCCATTATGGACTTGACCAGCCCTGGTACGTGCAATACGGCAAATGGCTGAAGAATATCGTAGTGCTGGATTTCGGACGTTCCTTCGCTCCGGATAGCAGACCGGTGATCGATAAGATTGCCGAGCGTATCCCCATAACGATCCTGATAAACGTTCTTTCTCTGAGCGTCATTCTCATTGTTGCCGTTCCAATAGGGGTAATGTCTGCGGTAAAGCGGAACTCTCTTTTTGACAGATTTACCACGCTCTTCGTGTTTTTGGGATTTGCCACGCCAAGCTTTTGGCTTGCCTTGCTGCTTATGATCCTGTTTGGAGTCCAGCTAAATATACTGCCCATTTCCGGTTTGAGATCGCTGAATTATACAGAGCTGTCATCCGTAGGACAGGTACTCGATTTTTCAAAACACCTCATCCTTCCAGTATTTGTGTCTGCATTCAGCGGACTTGCGGGGATGAGCCGGTACATGCGATCCAATATGCTGGAAGTCATTCGGCAGGATTACATTACCACTGCGCGGGCCAAGGGACTTGATGAACGGACAGTCATTTTCAAGCATGCCCTAAGGAATGCGCTTCTGCCGGTGATTACTATTCTCGGATTATCAATCCCGGGTCTCATTGGAGGAAGTGTCATAGCCGAGACGATCTTTGCCATACCCGGAATGGGTCAGTTGTTCTATCAATCCGTTATGATGAGAGATTATCCAAGTGTAATGGGGATTCTCGTGATCGGAGCCGTTCTTACGCTCCTGGGGAACTTGCTCGCGGATCTTATGTACTCAATGGCAGACCCCAGAATACGGGTGAGCGAATAAACCGACCGAAGTTTTTTGCACAAGGGTTTGAACAAGATTATGGCAGTATTTTCCGGAGATTTTCTTTCACGTCTGTCCAAGAATAAACTGGGCATGATCGGTTTGTGCGTAGTGGCACTGCTCTTCATCGTGGCATTGTTTGCGCCTCTTATAGCGCCATATGCACCGGACCGCATAGACACTGCCCACATTTTGGCTCCGCCCAGCAAAGATCATCTCCTCGGGACTGATGTGCTCGGAAGAGATGTGTTTTCCCGCATCTTGTACGGTTCCTGGGTTTCTCTGAGCGTCGGATTTGTGGCAGTAGGAATCTCCACTTTGGTCGGGATGATTCTCGGTTCTGTCTCAGGATATTACGGAGGGGTGGTAGACCGGGTTATTATGCGCTTCGTTGACGTGATGTTGTGTTTTCCTTCCTTCTTCCTGATTCTTGCCGTCATCGCATACATCGGGCCCAGTATCTGGAACATAATGGTGGTGATTGGAGTGACGTCCTGGATGGGGGTCACTCGGCTCGTTCGTGCGGAATTCCTCAGTATCCGGGAACGCGATTTCGTGCAGGCTGCTATAAGTCAGGGAGCGAGCGATTTTCGGATCATTTTCCTGCACATTCTCCCCAATGCAATGGCCCCCGTGCTGGTCTCAGCTACCCTGGGCGTTGCTGCAGCGGTTCTCGTGGAATCGGGATTGTCGTTCCTGGGCATAGGAGTGCAGCCCCCTGACCCTTCCTGGGGAAATATGCTGACTGAGGGGAAAGACAACATAGAAATCGCATGGTGGCTCTCGTTATTTCCGGGCCTGGCCATACTCGTGACGGTTATGGGGTACAACATGCTCGGCGAGGCTATCCGGGACACCCTGGACCCAAGACTCCGTCTGAATGATTGATTACTACAAGGGGTGTACTTCCCAAAACTCTTATGATTACTCTCAAAAAAAACCACGATAGACGAATACGGCGGGGCCATCTCTGGGTCTTCTCAAATGAGATTGCCAATCCCCCGATTTCTCAACTTGAAGCCGGCTCTCTTCATGAGCTCACGGACGTTTCCGGGGAATTCCTCGGAATGGTATATGCAAACCCCAACAGCCTCATTGCTGCTCGGATTGTTTCCCGGAAAAAAGAGACCATTGATACGGATTTTTTTCGAAAACGAATCTCGGCTGCTTTGGAATTCAGGAAACCGATTGCATCGTTGCGGGATGCGTACAGGGTCGTCTTTGCGGAAAGCGATTTCCTGCCAGGCCTCATTGTGGATCGGTACGGACCGTTTCTGTCCGTGCAGAGCCTTACCGCTGGAATCGATGCGCTTCTCGACCAAATTGTGGAAGCACTGATCCATGTGCTTGCTCCGGAAGGCATCTTCCTTCGAAATGATTCCCCCATGCGCCTTCTGGAAGGATTATCCCAGGAGAAGAGACTCGCGTACGGGGACGTGCCTGAGACCACGATTATACATTCGGGTACGCTACGATTCGTCGTGGATATCCAAAACGGACAAAAGACCGGGTATTTCCTCGATCAGGAGGCGAACAGAACGCTCGTCAGCCAAAATACGTTTCCTGGAGCCAAGGTGCTCGACCTGTTCTCCTATACCGGAGCCTGGGGACTTCACGCTGCAGCAAACGGAGCTGAGACTGTAACGGCGGTGGACAATTCCAGACCTGCGCTCGATATAGCCTTAAAGACTGCTGAATTGAACGGTATGTCAGCGAAATTTCAAGCGGTACGGGAGCCCGTCATCGATTTTTTAAAGAAAACCTCCGAAACCTGGGACATGATCGTCCTGGACCCGCCCGCTTTTATCAAAGGAAAATCCCATTTAAAAGAGGGTCTTAAGGGATATATCGACGTGAACCGGCGCAGCCTGAACAAGCTCAATGCAGGCGGAATCCTGGTGACATGCTCGTGCTCGCATCACCTGGATCAACAATCTTTTGAGGATGCACTTCTCGCTGCTTCCCGGCAGAGCGGCAAGGAATTGCGCATTCTCAACGTTGCAGGACAAGGGCCGGATCACCCGTTTCTTCTGACAATGCCCGAAACGCGCTATTTGAAGGTCATCGTCGCCCGGGCTGTCTAATTGAAGTAAGGAATTTGGGGAGGAACTTCTTGTAATCCCGCTTTAGCGGGACTCCCCAAACCCCACCTCAAGAACTTTTAACACACGCCGGAACCCCAATTTCCTTTCCAGAAATTGGGGTTCCGGCGTATCATTAGAGCTCATTCAGGGAATTACGTGTGACATGCACCCAGAAATGTCTTCCCAACATGACAGTCTTGAGGACAAAACTCATAGTCTCCGGCAGAGACTTATGCCAAGTGTATAAAATAGTGTCCGATTGCGAAAACCACTGCTCGACAATTGGTGGGTGCCGTGCCTCCGTGCCGGCACGTTTTTCAAATACAAATCAACCACTTCGGGCTGGCAGGGACGCCGGCCTCTACTATCCTTTCAAGGAACAATGTGGTCAAAAGGTCAGAAATTATGTCAACTGCCACAGTTATTGTATATTGCAAGATTTTGCGTATTCTATGAGCGGATGAATCACGCTCGGAGCGTCGCTTGAGAAAGGGAAAATCTATGCGATTCAGATGCATTATTGCAGTGATTGCAGCAGTGGCTTTTGTGAGCATGCCTATGCTCGCAAGCGCCGGTCCGAAGGGACGATCCGGTTTCAAACCGCCAAGATCGTCGGCAATACCTGGAGACCAGGGCAAGACAGGAACGATTAAAGATCTCGGAATAAATCCTTCCACGAAGGCGCCGTCCGACATGGTCAAAAGCAAACCGCCCGAATCGGCTGCCGGAGCAGTTCCAGGAGCGGGAATGGCTCCCCAGGCCCCAACTTCAGCTTTTTCTGGAGGCGGCGGGTTCGGCGGCAGTTGGATGAGCTGGGCATTTCTCGGTTACCTGTTTGGAAGACATCAACACCCGTCCAAACCTGCTGAGAAAGAATTGGAGCTCATTCCCGATCCACCGGGATCGATTTAGACCAAATGCAAAAAATTAGTGTCCGATCGAAGATTAGGGGTATTGGTGGGTGCCGTGCCTCCGTGCCGGCACATCTTAAAAATGATGAATGATATCGCTAAAATAGACCGGCAGCGACTGTGTTTCTTGTCAAGGAAAAACTACCTGGAAAGGCTGTTTTTTCTTGAGCATTGCGTTTAGGATGACGATCATCTTACGCATACAAGCCGTGATGGCAACCTTGAAAGGTTTTCCAGCCTCAATGAGGCGTTGATAGAAAGGCTTGATGACTACATTGGACGTTATGGCCGCGACTGCAGCCATATACAGGGTTGAGCGTACATCCGCCCGTCCACCCGAAATCTCGCGCTTGCCTTTCTTCTTTCCGCTGTCTTTGTTGAGAGGCGCCAGGCCGACGAGGCGACTGATTTCATGACGGCTGACATGTCCCAGTTCGGGCAGTTTTGCCATGAGCACTCTGGCAGTTATGGGGCCCACGCCTTTGAAGGTTCGGAGGAGTTCCTCTGTTTCACGCCACAGAGGCGATTTCCTGATAAGGTCATCGACATCTTTATCGATGTCTTCGATTTCCTTATCTAGGGCTGCTATGACCGTTTGAATGCTGCGCTGCACGCGATTGGAACGGGCTCGATGGAGGCGATTCTTTTCTGATGCACGCAAATCAACAAGCTGCTTTCGACGTGTTACGAGTTCCTTGATTTGCTTTTCGTCCTCCGTTGGCAGCGGCTTCGGTATGGGCCTAACCGTTTGGGCAAAGCGTGCCAGCACATAAGCATCGATGGCGTCTGTCTTGGCGAGTTTTCCGATGCCTTTAGCAAAGTCCCGCACCTGACCAGGGTTGACGACAGCGATCGGCAGGCCGGCGAGACCTAACTGGGCCGCAACGGTTATCTCGTAGCCTCCGGTGGCTTCCATCACGATTACCATGGGGGTCTCTGCGTGGAGGATCTCAATCAGCGAGTCGATGCCTTGAGTGTCATTCTTGACGGTGGTGTGCATGCCTTTTGGCAGCACATGCGCATCCAACTGATCTTTAGAGATATCTATGCCAACAAAAACTTCTTCATGCATGTGTAACATCCCACCCTTGTGGATACGGACTTCTCAACGAGTCCAGGCGACTGTTCGGGCTTTTTACACGAAGGCCTCCGGTGATCCAGCTGCCGGGCAGTCTCAGAGGACCAAGGGACGAACGATCTACCGGTGCCTCTGCCCGACTCCTGCAGAGAGTCTGACAGACGTGCATCCCCCCTCTATCAGGACTCTTATATCTTGGCAACCAAGAGTCCTATTTTTTGAAGTACCTCGTATCATTGATCCAGTATCAGCCCCTCCCCTCAGCTCGGTACCGGTTCCAGAGATTCAGTACTTCATGGACAGAAACATACAAGGGACGCCGGTCTCTACTAATATCTTGTGTTGGAACGTGGGAAAACGTCAGAAATTTTGGCAATCGTATAACTGTCTTTTATCTATGCGGATTCGTAATCGAGCTAGAATGACGTGGAAGCGCTTCTCGTAAGAAGTGCTTCCGCATCCCTCGCCCGATTCCAATATGCCCACGGATATCAGGTAACGTTAATCTGGATACTGTCGGTGTCCGTCAACGGACCTCCCGAGCCCGATGCTCCGAGATCGTTTGTAGTAATGCTGAGGCTCGCAGAGCCGGCAATAGTCGGAATGAACCGGAGTCTGTTGATCGCAGCGTTAATGCTGCTGACTGTCCCACGGAATGTCATGCTCTCATCGTTTGTCCCGTCTCCCGCACTGAAGGTCAAACCCGTCAAGCTGTAAAGGGTCAAGGTTCCGTTGGCCGCCGTGAGCGTTACCTCGATCTGATTAGCTCCCGCGTCTACATCGGAAACCCTTATCCTGTTTCCATTGACGTTGTTGAACACAAGAGTTTGTCCGGCCGAAACCGTCTGTGTGCCTGGTACTGAGTTGACCGGAGCGTCATCGATAGCGTTTACGGTGACAGCGATCGTATCCGTGTCAGACTTCGCGCCCGATGGATTATTCCCCAGATCGTTCGTGACGATCTTCACGGTTGCAGCACCGGCGTAATTTGCGTTTGGCGTGAAGTTCATGCCGTTGAGAGCTGCATTGATGTCATCTATGCTTCCGGTAAAGGTCATAGTCGTATCTGCGGTACCGTCACCTGTACTGAACGTCAGGCCAGTGGTTCCGCTAAGCGTCAGTTTCCCTCGTGTCGCGGTCAACGTCACTCTGACGGGTTCGGTTCCTGCATCCACGTCGGATATTGAGATAGCGTTGCCGTTTGCTGCGCTGAATGTAAGAACAGTGTCTTCATTGATGCTCTGAGAGCCAGGAACTGCGTTTACCGGAGCATCATTCACGGCAGTCACCGTGATTGTCCCCGTTCCATCACCAGCCGAAGGAATCCCTTCCTGTCCACTGGAATCAATCACAACATACGCCAGAGAATCTTGACCGTTGTAATTCTGGCTTCCCACATATTTCACTTTAGGAGTAGTCTTGGCATCCGTCCAGCTTATCACCTGATTGAGAGATATCGCTTCGCTAGTATCCAGGATATTGTTTGCGTTGGCATCCAGGAACAGCGTACCATGATCCGGAAGATCCGTTATTCGTATGGATTGAGCCGAGTTGCCATCAGGATCGGTAAAAGTCCATTTCGATACTGTGACAACCGTATCCTCCTTCACGCTGAGCGTGAAATCATCCGCAACCGGTGGTCCACCGGCAGAAACTACCGTGATGTTTACCGTGTCACTGTCGGACATTTCACCCGATGGATTGTGTCCCAGGTCGTTCGTCACGATCTGCACGGATGCTGCGCCGCTGTAATTGGAAGTCGGCGTGAAGTGCATGCCATTGAGAGCTGCATTAATGCTGGCTACGCTGCCGGTAAAAGTCATGGTTGCGTCAGCAGTTCCGTCACCTGCGGTGAAGCTCAGACCGCTGGTTCCGGCAAGGGTCAAATTCCCGTTTGTAGCAGTCAGTTGAACGCTGATCGAATCGGTTCCAGCATCCACGTCGGAAATGGAGATTACATTCCCGTTTGCCGTACTGAAGATCAGAGACGTATTCGCATTCATCGTCTGTGCGGCGGGTATTGCGTTCACCGGTGCATCGTTCACAGCGGCCACCGTAATGCTGCCCGTTCCGTCACCTGCAGGAGCAACCCCTTCCTCTCCGCTGGAATCAATCACAACGTACGTTAGAGAATCTTGACCGTTGTAGTTCTGGCTCCCCACATACTTCACTTTGGGGGAAGTTTTGGCATCCGCCCAACTTATCACCTGATTGAGAGACACTGCTTCGTTGGCATCGAGGATATTGTTAGTATTGGCGTCCAGGAACAGCGTGCCATGATCCGGAAGATCCGTTATTCGTATGGACTGTGCAGAGTCGCCATTCGGGTCGGTGAAAGTCCATTGCGATACGGTAGCGACTATATCCTCATTTACGGACACCGCAAAATCACCGGCCACCGGAGGACCGCTGGTACTCACGACGGTAATGTTTACTGTGTCACTGTCGGACATTTCACCTGATGGATTGTGTCCCAGGTCGTTTGTTACGATCTGCACGGTTGCTGCGCCGCTGTAATTGGAAGTGGGCGTAAAGCTCATACCATTGAGAGCTGCATTAATGCTGGCCACGCTTCCGGTAAAGGTCATGGTTGCGTCAGCGGTTCCGTCACCTGCGCTGAAGCTCAGACCACCGATTCCGCTAAGCGTCAAATTCCCGTTTGTGGCCGTCAGTTGAACCCTGACCGAATCGGTTCCAGCATCCACGTCGGAAATGGAGATTACATTCCCGTTTGCCGTACTGAAGATCAGAGACGTATTCGCATTCATCGTCTGCGCTACAGGCACAGCATTCACAGGGGCATCGTTCACCGCGGTCACCGTAATGCTGCCCGTTCCGTCACCATCCGGAGCAACCCCTTCCTCTCCGCTGGAATCAATCACAACGTACGCCAAAGAATCTTGACCGTTGTAGTTCTGGCTCCCCACATACTTCACTTTGGGGGAGGTCTTGGCATCCGCCCAGCTTATCACCTGATTGAGAGACACTGCTTCGTTTGCATCAAGGATATTGTTGGTGTTGGCGTCCAGGAACAGCGTGCCGTGATCCGGAAGATCCGTTATTCTTATTGATTGTGCAGAGTCGCCATTCGGATCGGTGAAAGTCCATTGCGATACGGTAGTGACTGCATCCTCATTTACGGACACCGCAAAATCACCGGCCACCGGAGGACCGCTGGTACTCACGACGGTAATGTTTACTGTGTCACTGTCGGACATTTCACCTGATGGATTATTTCCCAGATCGTTCGTGACGATTTGCACCGTTGCATCACCGCTGTAGTTGGAAGTAGGCGTGAAGTGCATGCCGTTGAGAGCAGCATTGATACTGGTCATGCTTCCGGTAAAGGTCATGGTTGCGTCAGTGGTTCCGTCACCTGCGGTGAAGCTCAAACCGCTGGTTCCGCTAAGCGTCAAGGTGCCGTGTGTAGCGGTCAACTGCACTCTGACTGCTTCGGTACCCGCATCGGCATCAGAAATGGAAATTGCATTCCCGTTTGCAGTACTGAATAACAGATCGGTACCTCCATTCACGGTCTGAGGGCCTGGTATAGAGTTTACGGGTGCATCGTTCACGGCAATTACAGTGACTATGGCTGTTCCCGCATCAGCAGGCATTTTTCCCTCGGAGCCTGCCGAATCGATCACTACATATTGGAAAGAATCAGAGCCGCTATATTCCTGATCACCGATATATTTGAGCTTAGTCGTTGCATCGGCCCAACTGATTGGAGCCAAGTCGTTATTCACTACTTCACTTATCGTTGGAGTAGCAATATTGTGACTGGCAACGTAACTCACAATGGTCTCAAAATTGTTGACATTATATTCATAAGGGTTCGCTGTTCCGTCCACAATCCTGTGGAATGAGATTACCAACCAGTAATTGTTTGCCACAGCGTCATTTATCCACTGAATCACTTCCTGGGGAGTTGTCGTGTTGTCTACGGATCTATTGTAAATCGCATACGGATTACCGGGAATTTCATTAATGCCGTTATTCCCCCAGGCCTCTCGACAATCCTCGTAATAGCGACTTACGAATTCGGCGACTCTCGGATCGAAATCACCATAGGGGTACGCGAAACTCGTTCCGGTCAGACCATACTGATCCAACAAGTTCTTTGATTCAGAAAGCTCGTATACCAACTGGGAATCCGTCAGTCCGGTAAGCATCGGATGAGTCATGCTGTGGCTGCCGATCTCCCAACCGGCAGCTTGCATTTGCTGGAGCTGGCTCCAGGTCATTGCCCACGCGTCTCCGATATCACCTGTTACGACTAACGATACGCCTTCAACGTCGTATGTATCCATAATGCGGAAGGCGTTTGTATACGTGTCCAGGTATCCGTCGTCAAAGGTAAAGGTTACTCTTCCTTCATTGGGCTGAAGACTGATTGCTTCTCCGGGATCGACCACATTATTATCATTTGCATCAATGAATAAAGTACCGTGGTCCGGAAGGTCCGTTATTCTGATGGACTGGGCCTGATTGCCTTCAGCATCGGTGAAGTTCCAACCCGTAACGTTCACTGCTGTGTCTTCGTTCACAACTGTGCTGAAATTCCCCGCATCAGGCGACTGATTGTCCGGTGTTACGGTAACTGTCACAAGTGCGGAAGCGCTCGTATCATCGCCACCATTAGCGGTTCCGCCATTATCTTTGACATGAAACATGAACGACGTATCCGCGTCCGCATTCAACCCTGATTTGTACCAAAGAACGCCTGTGGAAAGAGAGGCCCCTACTCCAAGCGGATTGGTCCCACTCTGAGCATCGGCTTGACTCAGATAAAGCGCTCCATTGGCCGGCAGGGAATCAAGGAAGAACGTCAAAGTCTGGGTTACGTCGGGATCACCGTCGTCTCCGGTAAGAGTGATCTGAGTCACCTGGTTTTCGGTCAATGTAATACTTTGAGGATTGGCGATCGGCTCGTCGTTTATTGGATCGTCGTTCACCGGATTAACCGTGACCGTAGTTGTTCCGGCATCGACAGGCATTGTGCCTTCCGACCCGGCGGAATCGATCACCACATATTGAAAGGAATCCTGTCCGTAATAATCCTGACTCCCGATATATTTCAATTTGGTCGTTGCATCAGCCCAACTGATTGGTGCCAAGTCGTTATTCAAGACTTCACTTATCGTTGGAGTAGCTATGTTGTGACTGGCAACGTAACTTACAATGGTCTCGAAGTTGTTGACATTATATTGATAAGGGCCTGGTGTGCCAGTAACTATGTGGTGAAACGAAATTACCAGCCAATAATTGTTCGCTACAGCATCATTTATCCATTGAATCACTTCCTGGGGAGTCGTCGTATTGTCAACGGATCTGTTGTAAATTGCATAGGGGTTCCCGGGTGTTTCATTGATCCCGTTATTTCCCCAGGCCTCTCTACACCCTTCATAGTAGTCCATTACGTATTCGACAACTCTTGGGTCGAAATCACCATAGGGGTAGGCAAAACTTGTTCCGGTCAATCCGTGCTGAACCAGTAAATTCTTCGATTCGGACAACTCGTAAACCAACTGCGAGTCCGTGAGTTCCGTTAGCATCGGATGGGTCATGCTGTGGCTGCCAATTTCCCATCCGGCAGCCTGCATCTCCTGCAGTTGACTCCAGGTCATGGCTTCGGCGTTCTGTCCGATGTCACCTGTCACGACTAGCGAGACCCCTTCAACACCATATTCTTCCATGATAGGAAAGGCGTTGATATAATTATTCAGATACCCATCGTCAAAAGTGAACGTCACTCTTCCATTGAGCTGATCGGAACCGATCGCCTCACCAGGATCTACGACATTGTTATCATTTGCATCAATAAACAGAATGCCGTGGTCGGGCAGGTCTGTTATTCTGATGGATTGGCCCTGATTGCCCTCTGCATCAGTGAAATTCCACCCTGTCACCTTGATCGCAGTATCTTCATTCACAACCACACTGAAATTCCCGGCGTCAGGTGACTGATTGTCCGGTGCCACGGTTACTGTAACAAGGGCAGAAGCGCTTGTGTCATCGCCGCCATTAGCTGTTCCGCCATCATCTTTGACATGAAACATGAACGACGTATCCATATCGTTATTCAGAGCAGATTTGTACCAAAGAACACCCGTGGTAAGAGAAGCGCCTACTCCGAGCGGATTCGTCCCATTCTGGGCATCGGCCTGACTCAGGTAAAGCGCTCCATTGGCTGGGACGGAATCGAGGAAGAATGTCAAGCTCTGAACCACATCAGGATCACCGTCATCTCCCGTCAAGGTGATTTGACTCACCTGGTTTTCCACCAGTGTGATACTCTGAGCATATGCAATCGGTTCGTGATTGACCGCCGCCAACGCATCAACGACAGTAATGTCTGACTGATAGACGGGATCCACGTAAGCGTCGAGGACAACTCTGTCTTCTAATGGCTCCAGCACTAATTCTCGACACAGTTTTCTCATGTTGGCGAATACCATGTTTGCTCCCCCCATAATAGCGTGAATGAATGTAATATCGGCTTGCAATAAGTGCACCAACCCATGTAACTCAGTGTAGACTTCATAATTGATGGGTTGGAAGCGGAAAAATGTATCAATTAATTGTGTATAATCTACACATATTTTGCCAACATGAGAGTTTTTTTACTCAAAAGCTCAATAAAGAGGATAAAAAACCCTCTGATTATGCCTTAACACGTTATTTGTCAGTTTTTTTACAGCTTTTATTGTCATCCCATATAAATAACGTGCATATTTTACTTTGAAATCTCACCACTGCCTCGTTCCGGATCGAGACGTCAAATGCTAAGAGTGAATTGAGACAAGTAAACTTCCAAAGCACTCCTTTTGTCATTGGACATATCAGGACAATCAACTGCCCCTTTTACTCCTTCCACCGCCTTGAGGGCAAAAACCATACATGTAGGTTCACCGCACTTCCCACAATTTGTCTTGGGAAGCAGTTTCAGGATGTCGATCATACGAGGTTCAGGGGCTTTTTCATAACAGGGTGTAATGCTATCGCGATTTGCCCAGGCTTCGTTTATCTCTTTTTTCAGCCATGCCAGGATCTTGTCCGCTTCGTCTTCATCTTTGATTGCGTTCACAAATATGTCCCGACTGTGGAGCGCTATGAGCTTTCCATGAACCCGTAGCGTGAGCGTTGGAGGCGATCTTACGTAATCTCCGCCTCCGCCCAATGCGGAATTCACGTAAGGAAGCGCTTCTGAAATATCGCCATCCAAATGGGCTACACAGTGCACAGAGACAAATCCCGGGTTGCACTTCGGCCGAAAGAATTCAGTCGAAAAGCTCTTGATTAGCAAAGTATTCCTCCTTTTCTGAAATCAGCAAATTGCATCGTTATCTTATATGCATGACTGCGAAATGGTATCACAAGGAGAATCGGTTAAATTGTCCTGTGAAAAACCATTGTTACCCACGGCGGAATTGACCGAAATCCACTACGCCGAAAACCGTTCCGGACGAACAGGCTTTCAAGAATCCCGCCCTGATCTCTACTTACACCGGAAATCACCCAGCATTTAGAATGCCCGATTGTTCCGTTAGTTGCAATATTTTGAAGTACTTCGAAAGGAAGGTTTCCCACAACCAGATCGTAACTCGCCCTGAAAAACTGTGCCGCATCGGCCTCAATCACCTCGATCCGATTGCTGAAGCCGTTCACGTCAACATTTTTCGCGGCCGTCTTCACCGCAAGGCTGTTCATGTCCACTGCGGTGATTCGTTCAACGCCCATTGCTGCAGCCGCGACGGCCAGAATTCCGGTTCCTGTGCCTAAGTCCAGGAAAGACTCGATCGAATTCTCCGTAATTATCTCGTGCATGAATTCAATGCAGGTCACGGTAGTGGGGTGAGAACCGTCCCCAAAGATTACCGAGGGATCCAGAAGTAAAGCTCCACGCGGTGGAGAGCCGTGATTGTCCCTCACAAATATCAAGTTGCCGACTGTTCGGCCTTCCTCCGGGATTGCATCTTGCCATTCAGAGTATTTCGTAGAATGGCGGCATCGTAATTTGCAGCCACTTCGAGACAGACAGGCATCCATATATGCGTCCTGTATCTCGGTGAAGAAGAGATAAGAGGCATCATCTTCATTCCAGAGACCTACAAATGAGAAAGGAGGATCGTCCAAATTGTCGCGGATGTCACCTTCGATTTCATAGACGATGAGAGTTGTTTCCGGTGCCATCATGAGCAGTTTTTGACCTTGAACTTTCGAATGTCTTCGCGAAATGCGAGATGCCGGTCACAGGACGGCAAGATTGGCATCCATCATGCTCGCATTCGGCCTTCCTGCGAAGGGTCTTAACCGATTCGCTTTTTCTTCTCATAATCTGGGAGGCTGGAGTATCCCTCGCTCCGGACGACGCAGAGCCGTCTAATCACTCCGCTCAGGGCACCCCAGCCTTCGCCCACAACTGTCGAAATGGTATTACTCTCTTTCATACTTGCTGAAAATCCGAATTACTGCAAGGTCCGGATTTGGATTACGGTGATAAAAGTTGCTCGGCAGGCAAGCCCAATTGCGTATGAAACCGATCGATTCCATTCTCGTACACCTGAAGCGAAAACAAAACGCATTGAGGGTTTATGAGAAAAGTGGAAACTGATCAAGCCCTGGTTAATATGATATGATTCCGTGAACTAAGACCCTGCCTCTGCCCAAGAAAGACGAGCTTCAGTTCGGAAGAAGGAGTACCTCACATGAAGACCGATTTTGTAAAACGCCTGATTGAGATTTGCGGTTCCGAACATGTCTTGCGCTCGCCTGAAGCTATCGAGCTATATTCCAGATGTACTATTCCCTGGTCTCGGACCTGTGGAGCTGTGGCTCTTCCCGATAACGTCGATCAGGTTTCACGGATCGTTCAACTGTGTAATGAGTACGGAACTCCTGTCTGGACTTTCAGTCGGGGACATAATTGGGGTTACGGAACTGTACTTGCTCTGCAACAAGGCGCTTTGATCCTTATCCTCAGAAGAATGAACAGGATTCACGAGGTCAATGAAGAACTCTGTTATGCGGTGGTCGAGCCAGGTGTAAGCCAGGGCCAGCTCAACGGATATCTTAAAAGCAAAGGCTTCAACCTGTGGATTGATTGCACGGATTCGTCTCCCGACGGTAGTCTTATTGGCAATGCTCTCGATAAAGGAGTCGGCTATACTCCCTACGGCGATCATTTCGGTAATCTTTGCGGTATGGAAGTTGTTCTTGCCAACGGACAAGTTGTCACCACTGGGGGAGTATCGAAACAATGCCCAACTCGACATATCTACCAGTGGGGTGTGGGGCCCTGTATTGACGGACTCTTTGCTCAATCCAGTTTGGGAATTGTCACGAAAGCGGGCCTGTGGCTTATGCCCAAACCGGAAGCATTCGAAATGTTCGTAATAGGCATCTCTGATCCAAAACCTCTTGCGCCGGTAATCGATGCACAACGAAAATTAGCCCTGAGAGGAATCATCAGCCATTGCCACGGATTCAATGCTTTTCTGGCACTGGCTCGTTCGATTGGGTATCCGAGCCACCTTCTTGATGGAAAGCAACTTTTAGATAAAGAAGTGATTGAGCAGTTAGCTGCCGAACAAGGACTGCCGCCTTGGACCTTTGTCGGAGGAATATATGGGACTTCTCGACAGGTTAGGACCAACAAACGCGAAATCGCAAAGTATCTTTCGAGGTTGGGGCATCTCGTCTTTATCGGTGAGCTTTCACAAAAATCATTGAATCGGATAGTTGAGGGAGTTCGCAGACCAGGCTTTCATGGGGCTTTTTATCGGGGGCTGAAATCCTTTCTGCATTTGTTTGTTGACAGAATATCCACAAAGACGATCGAGTCTCTATTAGCTTTGTATCCAATCCTTAGAGGTGAACCAAACGAGGATATCTTGGCCGCTGCCTATTTCAAAAATAAGGAGCGACAACCCAAGGAGAATTTAGATCCAGCTCGAGATGCATGTGGACTTATTTTCTTTGCTCCCATTTTGCCAGCCATAGGAAATGAGATTCAAGTCTTCCTACAAAATATCGAGCGGATTTGTAGTAGCAATCATTTTGAAACTGCCGTCCTACTTATTCAGTCAAATCCGAGAACCTTCATTGTGCTCGTTCCGTTGTTTTTCGATCGAACAAATGCAGAAGAAGCAGAGCGCTGCCAGAGAACCTACGATCAACTTTGCGAATTTCTTAAAATACACCACTACCAGCAGTACCGGTGCACTACCCCTCAAATGGATAACATTCTCCAGGACAATCCATCCTATCAAGATTTCATGAAGAAGATAAAACTGGCCATAGACCCCAACCACATCATTGCAGCGGGGAGGTATGGAGTCTAGGGTTTCGTTTCCGTAAGTTAGATTGGTTAAGCAACGAGCACTCTTCACGTGGCACGTATTTCTCACCATATTCCCGGCCTGATTGCAGGAGCGGACCTGCGAGTCCGCCCAAATATGGGCAGACACATAGGTCTGCCTCTATTCGGATGGAGAATCGTGGCACGATTTCTTGTGCATTCGAGAATTTTGAGACAGTCTCGGGAGCACGGAGGCTGGCTCCCACCAATTATCGAGAAGCGCTTTTCGCAATCGGATAAAAATTCTGACATTTGCTATAAAAGCAACCTTACCGTCAGGTAATCGCATTGGACAGAGCGAAGAGAGAATGCCACCGAGAGAGAGATCCTCTACATCATCGTTTCGGTACGAGAATTAGGTCCTGGTGTTGAGGGCGTCAATCGGATCGAGCCCGGCAGCTTTCCATGCGGGATAAATCCCGAAAATCAACCCGGTCGCAAGAGAGAAGACCAGCGAGAGCACTACATATTCAGGAACCAGGACCACCGGCATTCCCGAGAAATATCCTATTCCCCATGAAACGGCAACACCTGACATCAGACCGGCAACGCCGCCTACTATGCCGAGGAAGGCAGATTCAGCGAGAAACTGGGTAAGTATATCTCTCCGTCTTGCACCTACAGCGCGACGAATGCCGATTTCGCTGACTCTTTCCCGGATGGAAAGGAGCATGACCCCAAGTATTCCGACTCCGCCTATGAGGAGGGAGACTGCAGCGATACTTGCCACCAACAGGCTGAAGGTTTTGGCTACCGAGCCCTGAGTTTCAATCACATCGGCCTGGTTCTGAATGGTAAAATCGTTGTCTCTTCCTTCTCGCAGTCGATGTCGCTCCCTCAAGAGCACTCTAATTTCGGTCTCTGCGATATGAATGTTCTCAAAATCTGTAGCTTCGACGAATATATTGCTCAGGTACGTGACGTTCATAAGCCTATTCATAGCTGTTCGTAATGGAACAATAATCTGATCGTCCTCATCTTCACCTGACACATTTCCTTTGGGGACTGTCACACCTATCACTTTGAACAGCACTTTGCCGATTCGTATGGATTCTCCTATGGGATCGCGGCCCAGAAAAAGATTCTGTACGACCGTGGGCCCGACCACCGCAATCGGAGCCATGAGCCTGTTTTCTTCATCATCAAAAAATGCGCCGTGTTCAATCGAGATATTTCGTATGGACTGAATTGACGGAGTGGCCCCCACGACGCGAGTGCTGTAGCTCACATTTTCGAATTTGATGGCAAGCTTCTTGGAATATGCCGGGGCAACCTCACGAACGGACGGGCACTCTTCTCCGATAGCAGCAGCATCCTTCAACGTAAGGGTCGTCATGATTCTGAGGCTTCCCAATTGTCCCTTGACAGACCTGGACGGTCCTGCGCTCACCACTATCAGGTTCGTACCCATGCTCTCTATTCTTTGACGAACATCGTCTTCAGCGCCTCTCCCGATTCCGACCATAATGATTACGGAACCTACTCCGATCATAATGGCGAGCACAGCGAGAGCGACTCTCATGGGGTGACCCATCAGGGATTTCAAGGCAATGTGGAAGCCTCGCACATGCGTCGTTCGCACGCTTTTACCTCAACGCGTCGATCGGGTTCAGATTGGCAGCCTTCTTGGCAGGTTGAATCCCAGCCAAAAGCCCGACGATGATTGCGCTGACGAGCGCCAGAACGATAGGTTGCCAGAGAATGGCCGACGGCATCTTCATGACACCTGAAAGCAGCTTTAATCCTGTCAGCCCGAGGATGATACCGATAATGCCTCCAATAGCAGCGACACTCACGCTTTCAAAGAGAAACTGGAGGAGGATGTCTCTTTTACGGGCCCCTATTGCCCTGCGAATGCCGATTTCGGATCTTCTCTCGTTCACGGCTATAAACATGATATTCGCTATAACAATGGCTCCTACGATAAGAGATATGCCGGACACAAGCACGAGAAAGATGCTGAAGGTGGAAGACAGTTTGGACGCAATATTCATCACATGGGTTGGCGTGACAATGGTGAAATCGTCCTCCACTCCGGCCTGGAGATTGTGTCGTTCCCGGAGGAGAGCACGAACGTCTTCGACGCTATCCGTCATTTGTGAAGCATCGTGGAAAACCACCTTTATCATAAGCAGGTAGTCTTGATTGAATACTCTCTTTTGGCCGGTTGAAAGAGGTATGACCATGCGACTATCCATGTCGACCCCAACTGCGGCGGTTCCACGAGGTTCGAGAACACCGATGACTTCAAAAGGATTGGTTCCCAGGATAATCTGTTTCCCTACCGGGTCCTCGTCTTCAAAGAGATCCTTCTGAATCGTTTTTCCTATCACGACCACCCGAGCGAGCTTACTGCTATCATCCTGTGAAAGGAATCTACCGTTTTCCGCAGTCGTGCTCCAGACGGACGACCAATTGGGATTGGCCGCAACAAGCACGCCGTAAGTGCTCTTGTTCCCGTATTTTGCAGGGAAATCTCTGCGGTTGATCTGTGGGCTCACATCTTTAACGTTTTCTATCTCAGACATCATTGCCTGAGCATCTTCAACCCTGAGTGTTGTGGGAATAGGCTGAGGGACTCCTGGCTTTCTTCCTGCCCCGGCCATGATCATAATTTGATCGAGTCCCCATCTTTCGACTTTGCCCATAACATCTGCTCTGGCTCCGACAACGGACGAGGCGATGAGCGTCAGTGTTGCCACACCAATGATAACGCCAAGCATCATGAGAAATGTCCGGATCTTATTCTCCATCATGGCATTCAGAGCTTGTTTTACCACACGGAGCATTCTCATCTCGGCACCTCCGCAGTTTTGCTTTCGGTAAGTCGATCGCTGGAAATGCTGCCGTCCTTCATGGAAATAATACGATCTGCCTGATTGGCAACTTCCACGTCATGGGTCACGATGATCAAAGTGGTTCCAGCCGCGTGCAAATCGCGGAATATTCGCATGACTTCTTGACCGGATGCCGAGTCAAGGTTTCCTGTGGGTTCGTCGGCAAGTATTATTCGCGGCGAGTTGATAAGTGCTCTGGCAATAGCCACCCGCTGCTGCTGGCCGCCGGACAATTCCCTTGGCAGATGATCGACTCTGTCGGCAAGTCCGACTGAAGACAACACTTGGACCGCTCGTTCCTTCATGTCCGTTTCTATGTCACTGTAGATGAGGGGAAGAATAACGTTTTCCCATGCGGTCATCCTTGGAAGCAGATGGAAGGATTGGAACACGAACCCGATCTTCTGGTTTCTTATGTTGGAGAGCTGATCGTCGTCCATATCCTGAACCGGGACTCCGTCAAGGATGTACACCCCTCCAGTCGGTTTATCCAGACACCCCAGAATGTTCAACAGAGTGCTCTTGCCCATTCCGGACGGTGCCATTATCGAAACGAACTCCCCTTCGCTGATGGAAAGGGAGATGTCCTGGAGCACCCGGACTTCTAATCGGTCCTTTTGAAACACTTTTGAGAGATTTTCGACTCGTATCATCGAACATCCTTTTCTGTTGTAGATTTTTATTTCTTGTTTGCATCCCCGAGGACCACAAGATCACCCTCACGCAGCCCTTCCAGCACTTCAGTATGGGACGCATCTTTCCAACCCACTTCCACATAGCGCTTATCGGGCATTCCTTTCTCCAGGGCGAGCACAAATTTTCTGTGTCCTTCCCGCTGGATGGCTTTGTTCGGGACAGTGAGAACTCCTTTGCGTTGCTCGAGGAAAATGAGCACATTTGTGGTCATGTCCGGCATCAACTTCCCTTCTCTGTTATCCACGCTAACGGAGGTGATGTAATAGACCACATTATCCTGGATGGTAGCTGACGGATAAATGGATGTAACTTTACCCTTAAATTCTGTAGCAGGATGCGCTGCTACCGTGAAAATGGAATCCTGCCCTACCCGAACTTTGCCGATATCGTTTTCATCGACATAGGCCAGCACTTCGAGCCGATCCAGATCTATGATCTTGATAAAAGTCGGCGCATTGAGCCCCGTAGTGACAGTCTCGCCTTGTATAGTGTTTACCGAAGCCACGGTCCCTTTAATCGGCGCGGTTATAATGGCATAGGATAGCTGAGTCTTGGCAAGATCGAGTTCTGCTTTGGCTTTGAGTAGCCTTGCTCTTGCTATGGCATACAGGGCTTCGGTTTGATCGAACTTCTGAACCGAGATGGACTGAACTGCATGCAATTGCTTGTCACGTTCATAGTCCTTCGACAGGCGTGACTCTTCGGCTTCAGCCTCCGCGAGAAGAGCTTCCTGCAGTTTCACTTTCGCGATAAGATCTTCCTGTTCAATGGTTGCGATCACCTGTCCCTGGACGACTTTGTCTCCCACGTTGATGGGCAACTCCACGACTTTTCCCGGGGTTCTCGCGCCAACTTTGACTTCCGCTCCCACCACGGCTTTTACGATTCCCGTGGCCTGGACTGTTGCGCCAAGATCGCGCTTGAGGACCTTTGCCGTTTTATAAGTTTTTTTGGGTTTGCTCGCGAATCCACCTTTCACCCAGTACACACCTCCAGCGAGGAGAACGACCGAGATAACCAGGAGAATTCCCACGAGCCTGAATTTGGAATTTTTACGTGGCATTCTTTTATGTCTCCAGAGACAAGTTGGACGGAATACTCTAACATTACTGTGGCTTCTTGCCAAAATCGGTTACACGCGTATTCTACGAATTCACACTAGAATACCTGCCAAATTAAAAAAACTTGCGGGATTTGAGAAAAATAATCTTCGGTTTGTTGCTGCTGCAGGATGTGGACCCGTTGAGAGCGATTGCCAAATTCTGACGTTTATCCCACGTTCCAATAGAAGATACTAGTGAGGACCGGCGTTCCGAGGTTGTCTCAAAATTCAATCCACAGAACATCGTGCCACGATTCTCCATCGGAGTAGGGGCAGACCAATGCGTCTGCCCTTATTTGGGCGGACACGCAGGTCCGCCCAAATACTCACACCGGGAAGATGATGAAAGATTCGTGCCACGATCAAGGATCAACTTTGAGTTTTGAGACGATTTCTCCCTGGCGGTCCATTCTATCGATATCACTGATTATATTGAAGATGTGCCGGCACGGAGGCCGGCACCTACCAACACTGGTATCCTGGAAACGACAAAATAGATCTCTACCGAGAGCGCTTCGTCAGTTCTGGTTTCAGTTCACATTACCAGATGGTCTACTCTGCAGAATTCTGTCTCCAGAGGAAGAACTCAGTAAAAGGAAAATTATCCGTGATCACTGGAATATACGTATCGTCTCGCATTACGTCCATTTCGTGATCTGTTACTTTGAGCAACCCTTTCAACTGCTCCGGAGTGGCACAGGACTGGTCATATTCTTGAAGATCCGCGACCAGGGACGGGTTATGGTACAGAGAGGCGATATGTTCGTCCAGTTGTTCCGGAGTGACCGGCCTCAGGGTGCCAATGAGGTAGAAGCCCCATCCAGCGGGCCCTCCCCAGACACTGCAATAGGGGAAAACCGTACTAAACGTCCTCTGGAGCGCGATTTCATCGGCTTCATGCTTGCTTCCCGGAAACCAGAGGCACATTGCGCCATTTTTGTTCAGTCGCGATTTACACAGTTCAAAGAATTCACGTGTGTAGAGGTTGACCGTTCGAGCGCTCCAGACGGGAGGAGCAGGATCTACGGTAATGACATCGTACGTTTTGGGTGAAAGCAGAATATGATTCCGCCCGTCATTCGCGACCAGGTGGATATTGTTCTTTTTCAGGAGGTCTTCCGAATCCGGATGGAAGTATTTGAAGGTTCTAAACGTTTCCGAAACCAGCTCAACCGCGGTAATGTCAAGCTGCGGGTATAGAGCCGCCGATCTGACCGTAGTGCCCATGCCGAAGCAGATGACAAGAAAACTCTTCGGTTTTTCCGCGAAGAGCAGCGGCAAATGAGCCATGAGTTTGGTTTCCGTGCACAGCTTGGTCATACCAATCCCGTTGATCCAGAGCTGTTTCCAGTTGTTAACCTGAAAGGCTGTCACAGTTCCTTCCAAACCTTCTTCATGAAAGAAGATTTTTGGCGGAGTCTTTATTTTCATTTTGTACCCGTGGGACAACCTGCCCTCATTGATTCGCTTCTTGATAATCGCTGTAAACGAGTCTTCACCCGCTACGGTGAACAGCATTAAAGCCAAAATCACCAGCCCTGATAAACCTGCACAGGCCAATGCCGGAACTTTTCGCGGCTCAAGCAGCACCAGCAGTATACCGAGGGCTCCATTGAGCAGAGCCAAGAGGACAACCGTTTTGCCTGCACCCAGCACGGGAATCAGCAAGAATCCTGCTGCCAGTGACCCGAGAATGCCGCCGACCGTGTTGAAGGCATAGAGCCTTCCCACCCAGGAGCCTGTTTGTTCCACAGCTTCCGCATAACACCGGCCCGCAATGGGGAATATCATGCCAAAAGCGAACGTCATGGGAAATACCAGGATCACCGTGGCTGCAAACGGAAGAATCCATCCCATTCGATCGGTGATGAAGAGGCTGTCCAGCGGCTGGAACAGGTGCAGATTGATAAGAGATATGCCTGCAATAGCGAACTCCAAAATGCCGAATATGAAGAGAGGCGTCTCCATCCGGTCGGCTGATTTGTGGACAGCAATGCTGCCCAGCGAAATACCGGCCAAAAACACGGCCAGCATTGCCGAAAAAGCATATATCGAATTCTCGAGGAACAATATGAGTTGTCGTGTCCAGATCACCTCATAAGCGAGAGCTGTGAATCCGCTGAACGCAAATACGAAAAGAACCGCGCGCCTTATTTCCGGTGAATACGGGGAAATGGTGACCGGTTTTGTCGTTGCCGCTTCCTGCGGCTCCAGGACAAGAGGTTGTCCGAATTTCAAATACACAAGATATGCAGATGCGGCTGCTCCGATATTTATTGCCACTCCCACCATTACCGCAGCGGATTCACCGAAGAGTCCTATGAGAAAGAACCCGCAAAGGACTACGCCCATAACAGCTCCCCAGGTGTTTATGCCGTACAGCAGACTCAGGTGCTTGCCGAAAAAGTGGTCTTGCTTGACCAGATATGAGGTCAGGATCGGCAGCGTGCCTCCCATCAAAACGGTAGGAACCAGGAGGATCAGGAACGAAACCAAACCGGTGAAAAGAGCGGTCAAGGTGACGCTTTCGCCGGTCATTCCATATACGGCAGAGGACAGGGGCACAGAAGCAGCAAAAAGATACGGCACAATCAACACCGTACCAGCAATGAGCAATTCGAGGAGTGCATAGACCTTCAAGGCATCATTGCGTTTGTCGATTATCCTCCCGAAGATGAAACTGCCCAGTGCAAGGCCGGCCATGAATGCTGCAACCACTATGGCCGTGGCATGGATTGTCACTCCCGTGGTTCTTGAGAGTATCCTGAGCCACACCACCTGATATATGAGCCCACTCATCCCTGAGGCGAAAAAGATTGCATAAATGAGAAATCTTACCTGCATTATCCTGTTCTCCCTTTTTCCGGCCCGTCGAATATCCTCATGCGGAGAAAATGTCTACAGCTTTCTGAAATCCGGTACTGACGCATCGAGAAAAATTTCTTCCTTTGGTCTGTACCTATTCTGATACGATTTCGCAAGAAAAGAAGGAAATCGAGAGGAAGGTTCCTGCAATCCGATTTCTCACGGGATTCCCGGAACCCCACTTCAAGCGAACTTTTGACACTCGCCGGGAAACGGACTTCCGTGAGAAATTTCAGTCCCCGGCCAATGATTAAGTTGCTGCAAGAGGTTCCTGGGAGACTATTCACAAAAAGGTCCCCCGGATTTGCTCTTCTGAATACAAGAATGGTGTGAGGATATATCGCCCCATCCAGACCGACGTTCACAGGTTGCCGAGAAAATCCGTAAACTCGGAATCGTCTGAACTGGGCCGTGTCATAGCACGAGTTTGTTTCAGTTAAACGAGCATACCGCTCTCTTTATATTTTCGTCAATCGCGATTGTGCGGAACCGGCGGGTTATACAGCTCCTTTAACGGTCATTTTTTTCCGGAATTCCCGGCTGCTCTCGTTCAAATGGGTTACTAACAGGATCTTGCTTATCTGGGATTTGCTCTTATAATCGAAATTGAGGCTATTTCAACGAACGAATTCGTCCCGATACTTCGTGTGAGGGAAGATACTGCATGTCAAGAGGCTCTGTGTATTTTTTTACAGTTTCAATTTTGTTGCTCCTGTTTCAATGGTTCGTTTTTGTATCCGTACGTAAGTACCTGTTCTCCAAAGACCAAGGCCTCGGAATAAAATCTGTTCTTTTCGGAATAGGAATCCTCGCAATCCTCAATATGGTGGCGGTCAGATTGGTGTTTCATCCTGAGCCTTTGGCTCCGGACACCCTGGCCAAACAGATAGTCTCCGTTATTTATTATTCGTATATCGGCTATGTGATTCTCTTGACCTTAGTATTCGCTCTCATTGAGCTGGTGTGGTTGGGCTGGAGAATTGTCGATCAGTTAGTAAGAGAGCGAAAGCATGCCTTTTCCGGGCTGCGACAGAACGAACAATTTGTAAAAGCCGCCAAATCGTCTGATATCGGTCCGGAAATCGAGCAGGAGACTTCGACAAGCTTGCCAATGGGAGATGACTCTCCGGTCCCTGCACGAGCGCCTACAGTGTATTCGAGGATCCCCGAAACGGCTACACGAAGGGCTTTCCTCAAATGGTCCGCGGCAACGGGAGTGGTCTTTGCAACGGGATATGCCGGACACGGCATAGCGGAAGCCTATCAAATCCCTTCTGTGGAACAGTACGATGTCAGTCACCCGATGCTTCGCGGCATTAATCGCCCTCTCACGTTTCTCCATATAACTGACGTGCACTTCGGTCTATTTCTCTGGAGCGAGGAATTGGAGCGACTTGTTGACAATCTCAATGGATTGGAAGCAGATGCTCTCATATTGACTGGCGACATTTTTCATTCTTCAACTACACCCGTACATAGAGCCGTCCCTATATTGAAGCGGCTCAAACCCAGGCGATTCGGCAATATAGCTGTTATGGGCAATCATGAGTTCTATGCAGGGGAAAGACGATCGGCCGAAGCTCTTACGGAAAGCGGATTTACACTCCTGCGAAACCGGTGGATGACGTGCCGGGCAGATGGTTGTAAATTCCATATTGGTGGGATTGACGATCCTCGCAAGAATTGGATCCTGGGAAGGACTTTTCCACAGATTTCCCGATTCTTGAACAAAGCGCCGCATTCAGGATTCCGATTGCTATTGTCTCACCGGCCTCAGATCCTTCCCCATGCTGCTGAACATGGTATTGACTTGATCCTGGCAGGGCATACTCACGGCGGCCAGCTTATATTTCCCGCACCCGGTGCAAAGAGGGGATTGAGTATGGCAGGGCTG
Source organism: Desulfomonile tiedjei DSM 6799 (assembly GCF_000266945.1). Classification (NCBI taxonomy): domain Bacteria; kingdom Pseudomonadati; phylum Thermodesulfobacteriota; class Desulfomonilia; order Desulfomonilales; family Desulfomonilaceae; genus Desulfomonile; species Desulfomonile tiedjei. The sequence goes on along the minus strand of NC_018025.1, from coordinate 6,339,830 downwards.
GTATCCGAATACACTCATGGCTGGTACAAAGAGATGGGAAGCCGCATGTACCTGAATCGCGGGATCGGAATGAGTTTTCTTCCCTGGCGTATCAACTGCTCGCCTGAAATAGCGTTGTTTCGTTTGAAGCCGCAGGAACGACCTGACGAAATGACCCCTGTTATATGATGCCGATTCGCTTTTCTTCTTATAATCTGAGAGGCTGGAGTATCCTTCGCTCCGGACGACGCAAAGCCGTCTAATCACTCCGCTCAGAACACCCAAGCCTTCGCTATCTTAGACCAATGCGCTGTCCAATGGGTAAGAAAGCAGCATGTCTCCTCCGCTACGAACGGCGCAGCCTGACTGCGCTTCGGAGGCATGCTGCTTCCTGGCGCAAGTCACTTCCTTGAACGGGCATTGCATTGGTATTATATACCAAATGTCAGAGTTTTTTGTCCGGCTGCAAAAAGCGCTTCTCGAAAATCGGTGGGTGCCGTGCTTCTGTGCCGGCACATTTTTCATATAGCGGTTATCGAAAGTCTTGACGGAATCCAATGCCTGCAATGAGAAGAATCAGTAGCGCCGGCGTCCCTGCCGGCGAGAACTTATTGATTTGTTTGGTGAATTGTTCGCCGGCACGGAGGCCGGCGCAATGCTGTTGACTTAAGCTGCGGGGACATTTTTGTACCTGCGGTAAAGCCATTTGTTTTTGCTTTGCTTGTTCACCCTTGGTTGGGGTGGTCGCTGACTGTTTGGTCGATAGTATTTGACACGATAGATTTCTTTGAGAATATCCTGAAAGATTTCGATGGCTCTTTCAGGATCGTCTGCGGCGAGCACGGCGGCTTCAGACGCGAGCGTCATGACCGCATTCTTGAACTGAGGTTCTCCGAGCTCTCCACCGAGTAACTGGGTGGAAATGGCCATGAGAGTTCTTGAGATCACAGCCATGATCGCAGCTGCAAAGAGTTCTTGCAGGACGCTGTTGCAGGTTTTGCCATGAAATTTTTCGATTTCGAGCCCAATCTTTTCATCCCGGAAATAGCTCTCGATTTCCCATCGCCTGAAATAGAGGTCAGTGATCTCCTGTCTCGGAAACTCCACCTTGTCGTAAAGATTCGTCAGGAGAACCGAGAGGGTTCCGTCAGGATTGGACAGTCTGATGACTCTCACTCTGATGGGCTTGGCGGCCTTTCGTTGTTCAGCCGTCACCTGGCTGAGATAGTTCGATGTCGGAGGAATCACGATTTCGGCTTCGCTCTTCCCGCTCCGAATGAATTCCTTTACTGTGGCGAAGGTGGACGTTGCGGGGCAACGTATCACGAAATAGCCTTTGAACTTGTCCAAAAGGTAGCTGAGAAATTCATATCCTGGGTAACCTCGATCCAGGAGCAAGACACTTCCCTCAGGCACGAGGGGCAGGAGATGTTTGGCTTGGTCCCGCTCCGAAGAATTCACCGGGACCACAGTTCTTGCGATGGGCAGACGTCTGAAGACGTCATAGAGCGTGCATACAAGACACTGAGGATAATGTCCTTTGCCCGCTTGCCCAAGTCCGCTCTCAGGATCAAACTCGGCCCTGAGCTCATCGGCGGCTGGAAGCGTATAGTCGGAGCCATCTATCGCATGAGTGGACATACCATGCCACTCGTCCTTCGGGCTCTTAGGCCAACACTCATAAGCCAGACCAACCGCATCATCGAGTATTTGCCGAAAGATCCTCCAATCCACCTTTTTGCGCGCCTTGGTGAGCGCGCTTCGATGGATCGCCTCGGCGTCAGGCCAAAGGCCAAGAATTCTGGCATGTCGAAAGAATTCACCGGATTTCATGTCCACTCCTTTACCCTTTCCACTGGCGGCAATGGACAAGATGAAGGTGATAAGCTTTCCAAAGGCGAGTTTTCTGTTTCGAGTAAAGTCCTGAGGCGAGCGTTTCTTGGAAGGGTCGATTTGTCCGGGAATAATGTGAAGAAATTTTTCAGCGTACGCGCTAAGTTGGCATGGTTCTTCAAAGCATAATGCGTGCCATAATAAAATCCTTTCAGCAGCTTGTTTTGAAAGAATTTATCGCGCGTAACTACCCGCATGTCAACACAATTCCTTCTGAATTCTCGGAGGTTAAACGTGAAAAATCAAGAACCCTTTCCTTAATTCAACAGCATTGGGAGGCCGGCGCTACCAATTGCTGGGAACTGCTCTTCACAATCCGTGATTACTTTCGAGAATCGGTATAATGAATCGACCAGGTCGGTCCGGCAGAGACGCCGGACCCCACCAGGAAGTTGGTAGTCATGCCCTTATCTTGACGCCTATCGCTCTGCACAATCCGCGATTACTTTTGAGAATCACTGGTTCATTCATAAGATAGATTTTTACTGATTCCGAGCTTCTTCATCTTGGAATACAAGGTCGTAGGTCGCAGATCCAGGAGTTCCGCTGCTCCACCTTTGCCGCTTACACGCCAGTTGCAGCGTCTGAGGGATTCCAGGATATGGATTTTTTCCATTTCGCGAAATGGCAGGAGTTGATCCTGTGTACTTGGGTGACCTCCACCGCTCACGAGATCGGGGACGAGAAGATGCTCGTGCTCGCTCAGGATCACCGCGCGTTCGATAATATGTTCGAGTTCTCTTACATTACCGGGCCACGGATAGGCCAAGAGCTTTTGCATATTTTTCTTGCTGATGCCCAATATCTTCTTTCCCAGTTTGGCGGCGTACTTTTCCATGAAAAACGCTGCCAGGAGCGGGATGTCATCGAGGCGATCCCGTAATGGGATCACGTGGATGGGAAATACGTTCAGCCTGTAGTACAGATCAGACCGGAACTGATCCTTTCGTATCAGCTCCTCCAGATTTTGATTCGTTGCTGCGATCAACCTGAAATCCGAATAAATCGTCTTGTCGCCTCCGACCCTTTGAAACTCTTTTTCCTGGAGAATGCGAAGTATCTTAGCCTGGATTTCAAGAGGCAGATTATCTATATCGTCCAGGAACAAGGTTCCGCCGTCTGCCAGCTCGAAGCGACCGCGTCTCGTACGCATTGCCCCTGTGAACGATCCTTTTTCATGTCCGAACAGTTCGCTGCTGATAACGCCGAACTCAAGGGATGCCACATTTACGGATATAAACGGACCGCCGCGACGCGAGCTTGAATTGTGAATTGCTCGAGCAACGAGTTCCTTGCCCACTCCGGTTTCCCCATACACCAGAACCGTAGTATTCGTGGGTGCCACTTGTCTGATCTGACTTAACACGCGTTGTATGCCTTGGGACTTGCCCATGATCGACACAAGATTTGCCGACGATTCCATTTCTATACGGTAGAACCGGTTCTCATCCTCAAGCCGTTCCTTGAGATGAATAATCTCTTCGTAAGCTTGGGCATTGTCCAAAGCCACTGCCACGTGATTCAGAATAACTTCGAGGAACGCCAACTCTGTTTCCGGCGGGGACAGATCTACAAGCGTGTTGTCCAGGTATATGACCCCCAATATTTGATCCTGAAGCACAACGGGACGACAAAGAGCCCATCCCATCCGGTCTCCGGATCTTGCGTCAGAGCGATCGTCGATTTTGTTTGCACGGTTTGTCGGAAGATCGGCATTAAATGCATTCAGAATCAACTCGTAGCTCGATCTGAAAAGAGAAGACTCCACCATCGTCTTATCGAGATTTCTGCTTGCAACCAGTTCAGGCTTACCGTCTTGTCCTGCGATGAAGAATCCTCCTCTGCCGGCCAACGTCAATCTCGTGAGCAATCTGATAATCTTTTCCAGCAGCTTTTTGCGATCGCGAACCGTTCCCACGGCATTTCCGAAATCCGTCAACACCCGAATGATGCGGTCATGATCGCTCTCGCCGTCCAGGTACGGCCGAAGTTCGTACGGAAACAGTTCCTCGTTCACTCCTGACAGGACTTTGTACGCCTCCTTCAACAGTTTTCTGGAAAGCTCATTTTCAGATCCTCGAAGATACAGCCGGGCAAGCTCAATTTTCGTTCGGGCCAGTTCTAAATCTGCTCCCACTCCGCTCAAAACCGAGCTGCTCTGTTCAAGATAGTAGAGCGCCTGTTCTGTGGGACCGCCTTGTTTCAGCAATCTGAGCGCCCGATAGCGCATTCCGACTCCCTGCATGTAGAAGTCCGGCCAATTCGCTACACGTTCCAGCTCAGATTCATAGTTCATCTCGGGATGAATCATCCCGGCTTCTTCCAACGCATCCATGTACTCGAAATTGAATGGGCCGCGATGATGAAACCAACCTACGGCCTTTGACTTGGCGTAGGCTTTCTTCTGAAATTTGAAGCAACCTTCCAGATCGCCCTTGGTATAGAGCGCATACGCATGAGCGGCATAGCATGCCCACAGGCGATAATTTCCCAAGTCTTCTTCCGAATTCTTGAAAACGTCCTGAAGCACCACTTCCATTTCCGCAATATATCCGGAATCCAACAAGGTGAGCGTTTTTCTGACGCCGGCGTCCATTTCGGCTTGTCGAAAACCGAGGCTCGTCGCCTTTTGCCGAACTGCTTCAATGAGCCCCAATCCTCGTGCAGGTTGACCGCAGATAGCGTAACACCATCCCAGGGTGGTGCATGCACGGAGAGTGGCTTCATCAGAGGGAAACTGCTCGAGATCGCCAATCGCGTCCTCATAGCGGGCGACTGCTTCTGCAACTTTCCCCTGCCAAAAGAGAAAATCCGCCGTAACCAGAGCAGCTTTTTTCCTCATCTCGTCATCATTGAGCAGTGTGGCGAAATTCCATGCCTCTTCAAAGAGGTCCCCGGCTGCTGAATAGTTTCCGGCTGATTTTGCTATTTCCCCGAGAAGAAGGTCTATTTTGCACAAACGAATTCGATCGCTGAGCTTCCGGGCGCAAACCTGTGCCTTCAACAGCGTGTCTCGTTGTTCGCTCAGAGGCATGCAATGCCCCTGAGCCGATATCAACCCTACTGCTGAATCTATCAGAAACTCTTCGATCTTTGTCGATTGATCGGACTGTTCGCAGGTATCCAGGGCCATTCTGTAATAGACAGCAGCAGCTTCGTTGGCTCCATGCTGAAAACAGTAATTGGCTGCGCACAGAATGTGTTCCAGTGCTTTGTTCTCCAACTCGGACACAAAATATACATTGGCGATGAATAGCGAAATCACGTCCGGAGACAGGTTCAAACCTGAAACGTGCTGTATGAGGAGCTGGGCGAGATCGCGTACGGTAGTCTTGTCCAGGCCCCGCAGAGTGGTATCCGGCATGGTGGGATCGGAAAAACAATAATGTCCAAGACCTGCAGGCTCATATAATCGCAAGATCCCCTGATTTGTCAGCTCTTCCAGAATCTTCAGAACCTTGATTGGTGAAAAGCCCGTGACTGTTGTGAGCAAGTCCAATGAAATGGGGGGTGGCATGAGTGATGCGAGAATTATCACCTGCCTGCGCTCTTCCGTCCATTCATCAGGGTGACCAAAGGGATGTTGCATGTTTGACTCCTCGCTGTAGCTGCAGATCTTACCAAATAACGTGACGTTGCTAAATATCATAATTCCAAATTCCGACTTCTCCCTCCGGTGCCCAAATATTGATCCATGAAATCAAATAAATAGCCGGTCTCGGGGAATGGCATGTTTCTTGTCTCTCCTATTCGGCAAGGGCAGCGCTGCGGTGACGATACCGCCGTGAACGAGCGAGAGATATCAGACAACCGGTCGGATTTATGCCCCTGCTTCTCGCCTCGAACCGCAGCGGATCCGACCTCCCCCTTCTACACTTCCGCGTCAGGCGGTTGACAATCCATCTCCTCAGGAGGACGCATGATCATCATTGGCGAAAAGATAAACGGCACGCGTAAAGCAGTTGCCGCAGCTATCAAGAAAAGGGATTCGAGCTTCATCCAGGATCTTGCCCTATCACAAGTCAGAGGTGGCGCTCACTTTCTGGACGTCAATGCCGGGACGCATCCGGATTCGGAGCCGGATGACATTACCTGGTTGGTGAATACAGTCCAGGAGGTCACCGATACCAACCTCTGCATCGACAGTGCGAATCCGAAGGCCCTGTTGGCAGGAATAACCGCGGCAAAGAAACTGCCGATGATTAACTCGTTGAGCGGAGAAAAGGCCCGCATACAGGGAGTTCTTCCACTTGCTTCCCAATACGGGACCGATCTGGTTGTACTGGCACTCGACGACAATGGAATTCCCAAGACTGCTGAAGACAGGCTCGAGATAGTTCGCCGTCTGGTCGGGTTATGCGTGGAAAACGGGCTGACTGAAGCTCAGCTTTATGTCGATCCTCTCGTCACCACCATTGCGACCGACAATCAGAGCGGGATTGTTGCATTCGAGACGATTCGCCGGATCAAGCAGGAGTTTCCGAACATACATCTCACGTGCGGTCTGAGCAATATCTCTTTCGGCCAGCCATCCAGAGGAATTATTAATCAGGCGTTTGCCGCGCTAGCCATTGGAGCGGGATTGGACAGTGCAATCGTAGATCCCAATGACAGGGAACTACGAAACATCATCTACTCGGCTGAAATGGTTCTCGGTCAAGATCCGGATTGCATGAACTTTAACCAGGCTTTTCGCGAGGGACACATCGGTTCGTCCAAGGGTGTTTCCGGATCGTACAAAGAGACAATTTCCCGTGCATTACAGGGATTGATCACTACTCTTCAGCAGGCCGGGGTTATCGATTCCACGATTATTTCCGCATCGGATCAGGAAAAACAGGCGAGCAAAGCAGAGACTGTTGCCGAAGAATCAGAAGGCAACGTCCTGGAAGATATCGTCGAATCCCTCGTAGGGATGAAGAAAGACAGGGTCAAGACACTCACTGAGCAAGCGCTTTCGTCCGGAACAGATCCCATGCTGATTTTGGATGCTTCACGACGAGCAATGACTGAAGTGGGCCGTCTGTTCGAGACTGAAGAGTACTTTGTCCCGGAACTCATTCTTGCGGGAAGGATGCTCAAGGAAATTTCCGATGCCGTGAAACCCTACCTTTCAGACGGAACCTCAGAAGGCCCCAAAAAGGGTCGAGTGATCATCGGAACCGTGGCAGGGGATATCCACGACATCGGCAAAGATATTGTCGTGACAATGTTGGATATCAACGGGTACGAGGTCTTGGATCTCGGCGTGGACGTTCCCAATGAAAGATTCGTGGAGGCGGCCCGGGATTTCAAGCCGGATGTGATTGGCCTCAGCGGGTTTCTTACCTTGGCCTACGATCCCATGAAGGACACGATTGCCGCGATTCGTGAGGAAAATATTCGTGAAATCAAATTCATGATCGGAGGAGGTCAGATTGACGACCACATCCGAGAATATACACAAGCCGACGCATACGGCAATGACGCCATGGATGCCGTGCGTTTGTGCGAACAATGGATAAACGGAGCAGGAAAATGACTGCCGGTAAAGTCCGGAGTGAGCCATAGAGAAAAAACGCAATAAACCTTTCGAGGAGATAAAAATTATGTCATCCCAACCAATGGCATCAAGACAAATCAACTCGGCTCCTGTCGACAGAACTGCTGAAGGGGCTAATCGTTGGCTTTACGTAATCGTAGGCTTCCTTATTTCTCTTGTTCTCGGTCTGCTCTATGCCTGGTCGATCTTTGTTATTCCTCTGGAAAAACAATTCGGATGGACAAGAGCCCAGACATCACTTGCATTTACCCTTTCCATAATCTTCTTCGTCGTGGGAATGATTGCAGGCGGTAAACATACCGATAAGAAAGGACCTCGGGTTGTCGTAAGCATAGGCTCAATAGTGCTTGCTGTGGGGTTTTTTCTTGCCTCCCTGACGGATAGCCTCATCCATCTGTACATTTCGTACGGCGTACTCTGCGGGTTCGGCATCGGATACGCAAACATTGCTCCAATGGCGACTGCCATGAGATGGTTCCCAGATCGTCGAGGCTTTGTTTCAGGAATTCTCGTGATGGGCTTCGGACTTGCAGCATTCGTGCTTGGGTCCACGGCCGGGTACATCATCATCAAAGTCGGCTGGGAATGGGCGTTCAAGTTATTCGCTATCCTGAGCCTGGTGTTCTGTTTGTTGGGGGCTCAATTCCTGAAGTATCCGCCCGTCGGATGGCTTCCGGCAGGAATGCAACAGGCCGGTCCTGCGGGTCCTGCCCGCAAGGCGCAAGACTACGACTGGCGAGAAATGTTTCACACTTCCACGTGGTGGATCTGGTGGACATTCCATTTGGTTATTCTCACAGGCGGCCTCATGATTATCGGTCACATCGTTCCATTCGCGGTGGAGGGCGGAGTGTCTACAGCTTCAGCCGTTTTCGCAATGGGCGTTTTCTCGGTATGCAACGGGCTCGGCCGTCTCGCGGTAGGCCTCCTCTGGGACAAGCTGGGGCGCAACCACACCATGACTATCACTGGAGTCGTCATGTTGGCGGGGCTCCTCTGTCTAGGCTTGTTGGTGGGCCCATTCGGATATGCTGCCCTTTTGACGGCAGTAGTCCTCATCGGTGCAGCTTTTGGCGGCTCCGTTCCCATTGCTTCCTCATTGATTGCTTCAAGCTTCGGCAGCAAGCATTTCGGAACGAATTACGGGATTGCAACAACACCCCTCATGGTGGGTGCGATTATCGGACCCTACTTGGGTGGCTATATCCGAACACTCACAAAGTCGTACGAGTACGCCATTTTCACGTCTGTAGCCCTGGCCGTCATCGGCATTATCACCGGGATCATCATCAAGGACCCGAAACCAAAGGTAGAACCCTGAGCGTCCTTACAGGCGACGAAAGACATTTGATCGCTCATCATCGTTGAGACATTCAGGGAAGGAGCATATGTATGAAATCCAGCAATGAACAGAAATATCAGGAGAGAGAAAAGAGACTTCTGGACGCGATCGCCCTCAGGGAACCGGATCGGGTTCCCGTAGTACCCTTGTTCGCTTTCTTCAACTGCTACTATTCCGGAATCTCGCCCAGAGAAGCGTACGTAAATCCGGAAAAAGCTCTGGAAGCATGGCGCCGCACCATTTACGATTTCGAACCTGACGCCACGTACAGCGTCAATTTCACTATATATGCCATGGATGAAGTGCTTTCGGGACTCGATTTCCTGGCTATGAAATGGCCGGGACACGGGGTTCCGGACAACCAGTCGTTCCAATTCGTCGAATCGGAATACATGCGGGAGGAGGAATACGAGGAGCTCTTTCATAATCCTTCGGAGTTCTATTTGCGAAAGCTTCTTCCTCGATTGGCAGGAAATCTTCGAGGGCTTGCCAAACTGCCACCCTTGGTCACTGCGACGCTGGGCTATGTTTGGCCGGCAGTGCTTCCGGCTTTCGCAGACCCTGAAGTCCAACTGGCTCTGGAAACCCTCTTGAATATTTCCAAGAAACAGGCGCAATGGGTAAAAATCTATGGAGCCTTTGCTCAGGAGCTTGTTGCTTCGGGATTTCCCTCGATCAAGGAACAGACTGTACTAGCGCCTTACGATCTCGTTGCCGACAATCTCCGAGGAACAACAGGAGCGGCAACCGATCTTCTCACGCAGCCGGACAAATTGAAACGGGCAGTCGATCAGTTAGCTCCATTCATGAGTACTCTGGGCATCAACGGAGCCAAAGCAAAGAAGAATCCAAGAGTGTTCATTCCGCTGCACAAGGGAACGGACAACTTCATGTCCGTGAGACACTTCAAAGAGTTCTACTGGCCGAGTTTGCAGAAGTTGATCGTCGATCTGGTGGAAGGTGGTTGTAACCCGTACCTTCTGATCGAAGGTTTGTACAACAAACGACTCGATATTATAAAGGATGTCCCTCCGGGAACCTGTATCTACCATTTCGAGGGAACTGACATTTTTGAAGCCAAGAAGAAGTTGGGCGATACGGTATGCATTATGGGCAATTTCCCTAATTCACTGTTGGCAACAGGAACTGTGGAACAGGTGAAAGAGCACACGAAGAAGCTTATCGATGTTTGCGGAGATGGCGGAGGATATATCATGAGCGCCTCTGCCCTGATCGATGAAGCGAGGCCGGAAAACGTTGCTGCTTGGATGGAGACCTCGAAAGAGTATGGACGATATCGATAAAGCGATTGAACGTCTCTGCGAAATCAGGATTTTTGGTGATTTGTCCGTCCACCTTGACAGAGACGAGATGTTGCGACGCACAGGAATGACCGGTCGAAAAAGGCCGGTCGCTCCGATTCTCCTGGCGGAATTTGATAAGATAGCAGGAGAAGTTCAGTCGGGAACTCTGATTCGCGCACGGGCTGTCACTCGGGTCCTGCAAATCCTTGAGGTCTCCCCCAACCAAGTAGTTTTAGCCGGAGGCATAACTTTATGTGGAACTCTGTTGCAGCGTAAAGCGCCAGATGCAACGCATATCGGACTGGCAATTTGCACTATCGGCGAGCAGTTGGAAGAGGCTGCCGTTAAATACAGGCAAAAGGATCTGCTGAAATCACTCATTCTTGATGGTATCGGTAGTGCGGCTGTGGATAGCCTGGCCGCAGAAGTCAGTCAATTGCTCTGTTCCCATGCAGCGGGCGCTAACCTGACCGCGGGAGGTCCCCTCTTCTTTGGCACGCCCGGCTTACCGATACAGAACCTCGGATTGCTTTTCCAGGTTTTACCTGCTGAAGAAATCGGCGTGAAACTCACTTCAAGCTATTTCATGCTTCCTCAAAAAACGTCTGCTTTCGTTGTGGGAATAGGACCCGCGATGCCCGCATGGTCAAAAGAGCAGTCGTGCCGGCAATGCGCACTTCACAGAATGTGTCGCTACAGAGTATGAAGATTGCAGTCTGTTTCAGAGCTGAAAAAGTCGGTCTTGTCTCCGACCTTTAATTCGACGCGGATACAAAGAGAAATAAAGGGTGGAAAATATACAATCCCATCGTATAATAGCGCAAAATAGAAGCTTAATTGCTCGGGGAAACACTCCATATAGGGAGGTTTCCCCGGTTTTGCTTGGGAGCGATAGAAGGGAGAACGTAATTTGAGTGTTTGCGTAGAGTTTCAGCCCATCGGACGTCGCGTCGACGTTCAGGAACATATGACCGTGTTGGATGCTGCCAGGCTCATTGTTTTTCAGGATCAGAAAATCATGACAGCTCCCTGTGGAGGAAGAGGTCAATGCGGGCGCTGTAGGATTCGCCTCCTGGAAGGGACAGTAAACGAGCCTACCGAATCGGAAACGAAATTATTGTCTGCGGACGAGTTGAACCAGGGAGTTCGCCTGGCTTGTCAGACCGAAGTTCTCGGCCCGGTGAAGATCGAGATTCCGCCGGAATCCCTGGTTGGAAAACAGAATTTGCAGCTTGAAGGATTGGATTACGAAATCGAAGTGGAGCCTGCCAGTCGGCGGTATGTTATTTCAACCGAAGCTCCCGCCATCCATCATCCGGTTTCTACCTGGCAGCAGATCGTCCGTGAGCTGGAGTCGGAACACAATGTCGAGAATCCGACGATCGATATGGAGCTTCTGCGGCAGGAAATTCCTAAAGAGCACGGAAGACAGTTAACAACAGTAACTTTGCAAGACCGGGAGATTATCAACAGATTTGACGTGTTTCCAGCGCCTCGTTCTCTAGGCCTTGCCGTAGACCTTGGAACAACGAAAATCGCCGCTTTCCTGGTGGATCTCGAATCCGGCGATACTATTGGTTCCGAGGCAAGGATGAACCCCCAAATCGCGTACGGCGAAGATTTGATGAGCCGTCTTGCCTATTGCCGGGAAAGTGCCAGCCAAAGCCGCCAGATGCAAGCACTGGTTGTGGATTCCCTCAACAAGCTCCTGGCGAATCTCCTTTCTAAGACTGGAGCCGGCATTCAACAGGTCGAGCATGCAGTAATCGTCGGTAATTCTGCCATGCACCATATCCTGGTCGGGCTACCGGTTCATGCTTTGGCGAGATCTCCCTATGTTCCGGCTGCAACGCTTCCCATAGAAGTGAAATCACGTTCCTTGGGCCTGAACCTCGCAACCGGAGCATCCGTGTATTTTGCCCCCTTGATTGCCGGTTTTGTTGGAGGGGATCATGTGGCGATGATTGCGGCAAGTCGCATATTCGAGTGTGAAGGCGTTACTCTCGGTCTGGATATCGGCACCAACACGGAAATCGTGCTGGCGGTCGAAGGTCGGCTCACTTCGTGTTCTTGTGCATCCGGTCCGGCATTTGAGGGGGCTCACATTCATCATGGCATGAGAGCCGTTGAAGGAGCAGTCAGCTCAACCACGTGGTCCGAAGAGGAACAGAAGCTTCATTATCGGACTATCGCGGACGCTCCAGCTCTGGGTTTATGCGGGTCCGGGGTGATCGATGCAGTAGCGTCACTTGCCGAAGCCAGGATTGTCAATCACATGGGATTGTTCGATAGAAGTCGCTCGGAAGTCAGAATAGACGAGAAAACCGGCCATCCGGAATACGTCATTGTTCCCGAAGAAAAGTCCGGGACCGGTCACGATATTACTCTCACCCAGAAAGACATTGTAGCAATCCAGCTTGCTAAGGCTGCAATATCTACCGGAACCAGGCTTTTACTATCCGAGGCGGGATTGAACAAGGACGATGTCGACAAGATTATCATCGCGGGGGCATTCGGCTCCAATATCAATGTGGAGAGTGCAGTTTTCCTCGGACTTCTTCCAAATGTGCCTCTTGAACGATTCCAGAACGTAGGAAACGCCGCTGGCACTGGAGCGCGTCTGATGCTGCTATCAACTCGGGAACGTCAAGTAGCCGAAAAAATCGCAAAGACAGTCGGATATCTGGAGCTTGCCGCACATCCGAAATTTAGCCAGACGTTTGCCAAGGCGTTAGAATTTGTGGGTTCACATTCCTGATCATGCAGAAGATCAGGGCACGGTTTGTTAATCCTTGTTGCATGTTCATCTTTACGCTGCACGTGTTCAACCGAACGTGGGTCGGCAGGGACGCCGACCCCTACCACGAAGACTGATGTCATGCTCGGGGAGCTTCCACTGACCTGGCTCCGCAGGTCAAGGTCAGTGGCACCCCTGTACTCAGTGGCCGACGTCGAATTTGGGTGCCACTGACCTGCGGGGCAGGTCCGTGCCGTTGACTCTACAAAATCATCTTAACCGCAAGTCCGTATTAGAAGGGTTTCCCCAATTTGCTTCAACTTTCTTTTGTTCGTCCCACGAATTCTTCAAGCCCGAACTTCTTGATCTTGTATCCTATTTGTCGTGGAGTGATCCCAAGTTCCTCCGCAGCCAAGGACTGTACCCCTCGATGTCTCTCCAGAGCCACTTTGATGCGGAACTTTTCTGTATGTGCGAGGGACCCGCATTCCAACGATTGCTCGCAGCAGTCGTCTTGATCCACGACTCTGATGTATGGTTTCAACTCGCGTTCACTAATCAAGCCGTCATTGGAAATGATTGCCAGGCGTTCGATCAGATTTTCCAATTCTCTCACATTGCCCGGCCAGGGATACTCGACCAGAGCGTTCAGAGCTTTGTTCGTGAATCGTAAGTCGCACCCGTATTCTCTTCGGGCAGTCCCGGCAAAGAATTTGATGAGATGTTCGATATCTTCTCTGCGCTCCTTCACTGCAGGAACCCTGATCGGAAACACATTGAGCCGATAGAAAAGGTCGGATCGAAAGGAGCCTTGTCGTACAGCCTCTTCCAAATCCCGGTTTGTTGCAGTGATTATCCGCACGTCAACCGTCCTGGTCTTGTTGCTCCCCAGTCGTTCGAATTCCTTGTCTTGAAGAAACCGCAGCAATTTGGCCTGCGTTGCGAGAGCCAGTTCGCCGATCTCGTCGAGAAACAATGTGCCGCCGTCAGCCTCTTCTACACGACCCATTCTCGACTCACCCGCGCTGGTGAATGCGCCTTTTTCATGGCCGAAGAGTTCGGATTCAAGCAAATTCTCCGGGAGCGTGGCACAATTCACTTTGATGAAAGGCGCTCCGCCACACTTGCTTAGCTCGTGAATTATCTGAGCAACCAGGGTTTTTCCGGTTCCCGATTCTCCCAGGAGCAACACAGTGGCTCTGGTCGGTGCCACTTTGCGAATCAATTCTTGCACCTGCATCATGGCAACACTCTTCGCCATGTTGAAAAAACTACCGGCCTTGCGGGAAATATTTGCTTTGAGAGAGCGGTTTGCCCGGATGAGACTTCTCTCCCGCGCCCTCACCTGCTCGTGCAGACTCACCAATTGAGCGATTACTGCAGCAAGAATCGTAAGAAATCTTACGTCTTCCTCGAAAGATACTTCGTCTCCAAAAAGCCTGTCTACGCTCAGCACCCCAACGGGTCTTCCTTGAATCTTAATGGGCACACCAATGAAGGATATCGTTCCCTTGTCGATTTGTCGGGCCCCGGTCTTGTTCAGAAAAAGAGGTTCCCTGCTGATATCCGGGACAATCACAGGCTCTCCTGAGCGAAAAATCAGTCCGGTTATCCCTTCTTCAGAATGATATACACCTTTTCGCCGTTCCCGCTCGGTCAGACCGTGCGAGACTCGGATTCTCAGATGATCTTCGTCTTCATCGGTGACAGTAATGGTAGCTCTTTTCATGGAAAGGGATTCGGAGAGAATCCCGAGCACTACTTCCAGAGTCCGGTCCAGATCCAAAGCCTGCCCGATTATCTGACTGATGTCGAAAAGAACCTTTAATTCCAATTCCTTGGTTTTACGAGGCATAATCCTGTTCCAATACGGGGAAATAGGAGAAGACATTCATCTTTGGGACTTCTCCAATGCTGCCCTCCGGTATGCATATGCAATGGATGCATGTATTCCGCCCGGTTGCCACATGTATGCCAAAATTGGTGGGACCGAGAAAATGCAGGCGATAATGAAGTGTTACATATTGTCAAAAGGAAAGAGAGACAGAAAGCATCTTACTATTATGTAGCTTTTTGATATTCAATGTACGCAATTGTATTTTTTGGATTTCAACACCCGGTGAAGAGACTCGATCTGACTGGATGGGCGATGGCTATTCCCGTTGCCAAAACTAATGTCCGATTGAAAGTTAGGAAATATTGGTGGGTGCCGGCCTCCGTGCCGGCACATCTTCAATATAATCAATGATATCGACAAAATGGACCGGCAGCGACTGTGTTTCTTGTCAAGGAAAAACTACCTGGAAAGGCTGTTTTTTCTTGAGCATTGCGTTTAGGATGACGATCATCTTACGCATACAAGCCGTGATGGCAACCTTGAAAGGTTTTCCAGCCTCAATGAGGCGTTGATAGAAAGGCTTGATGACTACATTGGACGTTATGGCCGCGACTGCAGCCATATACAGGGTTGAGCGTACATCCGCCCGTCCACCCGAAATCTCGCGCTTGCCTTTCTTCTTTCCGCTGTCTTTGTTGAGAGGCGCCAGGCCGACGAGGCGACTGATTTCATGACGGCTGACATGTCCCAGTTCGGGCAGTTTTGCCATGAGCACTCTGGCAGTTATGGGGCCCACGCCTTTGAAGGTTCGGAGGAGTTCCTCTGTTTCACGCCACAGAGGCGATTTCCTGATAAGGTCATCGACATCTTTATCGATGTCTTCGATTTCCTTATCTAGGGCTGCTATGACCGTTTGAATGCTGCGCTGCACGCGATTGGAACGGGCTCGATGGAGGCGATTCTTTTCTGATGCACGCAAATCAACAAGCTGCTTTCGACGTGTTACGAGTTCCTTGATTTGCTTTTCGTCCTCCGTTGGCAGCGGCTTCGGTATGGGCCTAACCGTTTGGGCAAAGCGTGCCAGCACATAAGCATCGATGGCGTCTGTCTTGGCGAGTTTTCCGATGCCTTTAGCAAAGTCCCGCACCTGACCAGGGTTGACGACAGCGATCGGCAGGCCGGCGAGACCTAACTGGGCCGCAACGGTTATCTCGTAGCCTCCGGTGGCTTCCATCACGATTACCATGGGGGTCTCTGCGTGGAGGATCTCAATCAGCGAGTCGATGCCTTGAGTGTCATTCTTGACGGTGGTGTGCATGCCTTTTGGCAGCACATGCGCATCCAACTGATCTTTAGAGATATCTATGCCAACAAAAACTTCTTCATGCATGTGTAACATCCCACCCTTGTGGATACGGACTTCTCAACGAGTCCAGGCGACTGTTCGGGCTTTTTACACGAAGGCCTCCGGTGATCCAGCTGCCGGGCAGTCTCAGAGGACCAAGGGACGAACGATCTACCGGTGCCTCTGCCCGACTCCTGCAGAGAGTCTGACAGACGTGCATCCCCCCTCTATCAGGACTCTTATATCTTGGCAACCAAGAGTCCTATTTTTTGAAGTACCTCGTATCATTGATCCAGTATCAGCCCCTCCCCTCAGCTCGGTACCGGTTCCAGAGATTCAGTACTTCATGGACAGAAACATACAAGGGACGCCGGTCCCTACCAATATCTTGTATTGGAGCGTCGGATAAACGTCAAGATTTTCGGCATTCGCTCTATGGATTCCCTTGGATTTCCATTCCCATCACCCGGCATTATGATCAACCGCATCCGGTTCCATCTCCGCATGCGGATCGGCTGCATCCTTTGTTCTTTCGGCGTGCTTTAAAAGCGGAAAGATTCGATCCGTTGTAAACAGCTTCCAAACCCATTTCGATGAGTCCGGTCATCTCCACGGGGATGATGTTGTGCTCGGAGAGAACCGCCCGAGGTGTATCGCCCACGTTTTCCACGAGTACGGCTCGACAATCATGCAGGACTTCCGCCAACCTGGTCCAGCGTTCAGCCCCCAACCCGGGTTCCGGAGCCGGCCGTTTTTCGATGAGCTGGAATCCGGAATCGGTTTTACCCCAGACATGGAATTCGTGAGCATGACCAAGATGGAGATTGACCAGGACACCCTCTAGAGTCGCCACTGCCACATAGGGTTTGTCTGAAGGTGCAGACTGAAATTTCCCTGCACAGGACACGAGTTCATCTCGAAACTCTTCCGAACAATCCTGATCCAGAAGCCCGACAGCGTCCGCTCTGCATCTCGCGCAATGTTTCATCTGCGGGATCATCTTTTCGGCCTGGAACCGGATAATTTTCATGTCTTCATGCGACGGTTCGGGAATATCTTCGAAAGGAGTTCCGGCATTCGGGTGCATAATCATGCAATTCTGAATGTCCGCGCCGAGTTCCGCAACCCGGGCCGCTACTTCACAAACGTGCTGATCGTTGATTCCCGGAATTACGACGGTATTCACCTTTACCGTTATGCCTGCACTCTTGAGCGCGACAATGGCTGACATTTGTCGTTTCAGAAGTAATTCTGCCCCCTTGCGACCACGGTACACCACTTTTCCGTCCCGGACCCATCGATAGATTTTGGCCCCTATGTCCGGATCTACTGCATTAACTGTAATCGTAACGTGGGACACTTGCAGTGCTGCCAGCGCAGGGACGTACGGTTCCACATTCAAGCCGTTTGTGGCGAGACACAGGAGCATGGACGGGAAATGTTGGCGCACCAGTGAAAGCGTCTCCAGTGTCTTTTCAGGGTTTGCGAATGCATCACCCGGTCCGGCAATACCTGCAACCGTTATATTCGGCAGTTTTCTCAACACATTCTGGAGATATTGAACTGCCTGCTCCGGTCCGAGAATGGCGCTGCTGATTCCAGGCCTGCTTTCGTTCACACAGTCGTATTTGCGATTGCAGTAGTTGCATTTGATGTTGCATTCTTTGGCTACCGGAAGGTGCACCCGACCGCAATGCCCTTTTGCAGTTGCATTGAAGCAGGGATGACGACTGATATCCAGGGTGATCATGGCTGAGTCCTCTCAAATATATGTGTACCCTACAGGGGACTGTTCCTGTTTCCGCTCGATAAGCGTATTGACGATAAGATCGAAAAGCGACTGACCTCCTGCATATCCAATGTGGAGCACACGGTGTCCGCCGAATCTATCGTGTATGGGAAAACCTACTCGAATCAGGGGAACATTCCAGCGCCGGGCCAAATGATAGCCTTTGCTGCTTCCGATTATGAAGTCGGGCTCAAGTGCTTCCGCTTCTTCCGCTATTTCGTAAAAATCCACACCCTCTTTCACCATGGGCGAGGCCAAGGTGAATTCCTCGAGAACATCTCCGATGGCCCGCTCTAAATTTCCCGTTCGTGTGCCTGTTGCACAAAGCACGGGCTTTATTCCTACTTCTGCGAGGAAGGAAGTCAATCCGACTACAAGATCCGCCTCTCCGTAGACAACTGCCTTTTTTCCGAATACGTACTTGTGCCCGTCCACAAAGGAATCGATGAGACGCCCTCGAGCCAGCATGTGCCGTTCCGGCGTCTCTCGACCGGATAATTCCTCCAGGGCCTCGAACAAGCGATCGCTTTCCCGGAGACCTATTGGAGTGCCCATGGAATAAAGCGGTATATCGAACTTGGATTCCAGAAGTGTTCCTGCAGTCCCTTTTCTGGGCAGCGTGCGGCCGAATTCGATAACACCTCTCGCTCCTCCAAGCGATTTGATCTCTGAGATAGGGGTACCGCCCCGAGGAATCTTCTCGTACTCATCGAGAGCCGGTCCGTCCAGGGTAAGGGAAATATCCGGGAGAAT
Source organism: Desulfomonile tiedjei DSM 6799 (assembly GCF_000266945.1). Classification (NCBI taxonomy): domain Bacteria; kingdom Pseudomonadati; phylum Thermodesulfobacteriota; class Desulfomonilia; order Desulfomonilales; family Desulfomonilaceae; genus Desulfomonile; species Desulfomonile tiedjei. The sequence goes on along the minus strand of NC_018025.1, from coordinate 6,321,309 downwards.
TGTGGCAGGAATGCCGAAATCATCCAGAACCTCTTTCAGGTAACGAATATCTGAAGGAGACAAAAAGCCTGGAAACACCCCGACACTTTCGTTTGGATCGTCTGCCACGGACAATTGGTCGACCGTAGCCCGGACCGCTTCGTGAAAACCTTCCATATGCGTGCCCGAGTAGCTCGGAGTAGAGACTGTCACGATCGAAGGATCGCCGTGCTCATGGAGCAGATCTGCAAAATCGCCATGGAATTCCCGAACGATCATCGGTAAGTCGTCACCGATAGTCTCCGTGAGACAGGTGCTCGCGATCCCGATCAGGCCCGCACGATACTTTGTCAACACGTTCTTGATGCCGAGCTTCAGATTGGGGGCTCCGCCGTACACCGCATGCTTCTCTCCCAGCGATGAAGAAGCGATATCCATCGGCTCTCTGAAGTGGCTGATTATGTACCGCCGCATGTACGTTGCGCATCCCTGGGAACCATGAAGAAAGGGTATGGCGCCTTCTATTCCTCTGAAGGCGAGGCATGCACCAAGCGGCTTGCAGAGTTTGCATGCATTGGTGGTAGATACGTAAGGTTCAGTTTGGTGTTTCATAGCGCATTCCTTGTTCAATCGCTTGCATAATGAAGGGTATCCATTCAGTTACGCATGGCAGAGGTTTCTGCAGCCCCGAAGGGGCTACCCAACAGTAGCCGTGGGTGCAAACCCACGGAAGCGATCCGGCAAATCCTTTGTCTTCAGGACCCTGAAAGGGTCACCAATCACATTTGGGAATCATTGCCTGTTGGTCGACCCTTTCAGGGTCGTTGAACCATGTTTACGGACATGGCGCTGTCCACGGGTTGACACCCGTGGCTATTACTGGGCCGCCCTTCCAGGGCTCAGAATCCCTATTACCCGTTCGTAACTGAACAGTTACGATGAAGGCCCCCCGGAAAACCCGATAAAGAAAGCTCTCACATCTACGAAGCCGGTTCGGCCTTCCTCATCAACTGCAAAGTCTTTTTCCCGGTCTTTCTCGGAACGAATCGCCAGACAGGACTGAGAACCGAGGAGTGAATTTCCCGTGCAAAGTTCAGCATGCCGACAAATCCCTCCAGAGCCTCCTTGCGTTCGTGGTTGTGATCACAAAACCCGACTCCGAGTTTATATGCTATCGGTCGTTCCTTCACGCCGCCTACAAAAACGTCGACATCCTTTTCTTGCAGAAATGAAGATAGCTCCAGCGGATTGGAATCGTCGACGATTATAGTTCCATCGTCCGTAATTTCACTGAGTTCCTTATAGTCTTCCTCTGTACCTGTTTGAGATCCGACCAGCACAACATCCATACCCAAGAGACGGAAAGCCTTTACCAGAGAGAAAGCTTTGAAAGCTCCTCCAACATAGATGGCAGCTTTCTTACCCGTAAGATCGTTGCGATACTTGAGCAACTCGGGATAAATCACATCCACTTCTTCCTTTACGAGCGCTGAAGTTCGATCGAGCATGTCCGGGTCCTGGTCCAGAAAGAAATCGGCGATTTTGTAAAGAGATTCTGCCATATCTTCTATACCGAAATAGGAGACTCTCAAGAATGGTGTGCCGTACTCCTCCTTCATCATGAGAGCAAGATCCATGGTGGCACCCGAACACTGCACCACGTTCAAAGCAGCACCATGAGCCCGCTGAATATCGGCAACCCTGCCGTCACCCGTGATATTCGCCACTACCTGCAGACCCATTTTTCGAAAGTACTCTCGGATTATCCAGATCTCCCCGGCAAGATTGAAATCGCCAAGTATGTTGATGCTCAAAGGTGAAACGTCTGAGGTGTCTCCGGTCCCGATCAGTCTGAACATGGCCTTGCAAGCTGCATTGTACCCTGCCCTCTTGTTGCCTTTGAAGCCCTCGGACTGCACGGGCAATACAGGAATGCCCGTCTTGGCAGCGACACGATTGCATACAGCGTCAAGATCGTCTCCAATGATACCGACAATACATGTGGAGTACACGAAGGCCGCTTTCGGATCGTGGCGCTCGATAAGCTCCAGCAAAGCCCGTTCCAGCTTTTCCTCTCCCCCGAAGATCACGTCCCTCTCCTGGAGATCGGTGGAGAAGCTCAGTCGATGCAAAGCAGGACCTGAGGAGAGAGCCCCTCTGATGTCCCAGGTGTATGCCGCACAACCGATCGGGCCGTGAACCAGGTGCAATGCATCGGCGATAGGATACAGCACAACCCGGGAACCGCAGAATACGCAGGCACGCTGGCTTACTGCGCCGGCCAGACTGTCCTTATTGCACGCTATCTGAAAGGGTTCCCGGCCCTTACGGACTATCTGATTTTGTCGTTCGGAAAAAATGGTGGATCCCATTTCTCACTCCATTATCTGCCCGTCCCGGACTATGTGGTACTTGTGTTTCGGATAAGAAAATCCTGTCGGTCTGAAGTCGCTGTCCCAAGAAATGGGTATTCAACCTTCATCACCGCTAAAGAGCATCCGCACACGGGCAGAGTTGCTGTAAACGATTGGGAGAGACAGCAATCCCGGATTGCGTAACCCCAACTGGTAAGCTGCCTGTTTATCAGGTCATGAGGTACTTGCTCGCGGGTCGGCCGTCTTCCAGTGCGTCGAGAATCTCATCCACCGCATCCTCCGATTCCACGCCCGCATACCACCAGCCTTCCGGATACACGACCATCACGGGCGAATGATCACACATCTTCATACACCCTGCGCTGGTAACGAGCACGTCACTCAGACCGCGGTCGGGAAGTTCACTTTCCAAGTAGCCGATGAGTTCGGCCGAGTCCTGTTTAATGCATTTGCCCTTGGGGTCGCCGCCCACACGGAAACTGCAACATACGAAAATATGGTGTTTTGGTTTTTCCATGATTACATCACCAGTTCAAAGCGTTCATCCGGAGCATCGCGATCCTGACGATCCAGAATAGTGTTCACGATATTCATGAGCAGGTGGATTCCTCCTCGATAACCCAACGTGGGGAAGTAGCTGTGCCCGACTCGATCCAGTATCGGAAAGCCGAAACGCACGAAAGGAATATCTTCGGCTTTGGCAATGTATTTGCCGTACGTGTTACCGATGATTAGGTCGACTGGATCGTTCTTTATGAGCTGATGCAAGTAAAACAGATCTGCAGCAGCATGCACTCTGGGATTCGGCACGACACCCTTCAATATATCTTTAACCCGCTGTTCAAAGCGTTTTCCCGGGGTCCCGGTGATCACGAAAACCGGCTTCATACCTGCGCTCACGAGAAAATCCGTCAAAGAAATCATGTGGTCGGGATCGCCGAAGATCGCAACCGTCTTGTTGTACAAGTAATGTTGCATGTCGGTCATAACATCCACGAGACGCCCCCGATCGAATATCATAGTTTCAGGAGGCTCGTTTTCCGTGACTTCCATTATCGCTTGGACGAATCGATCGGTTGCTCGGACACCTAGAGGCAGATCCAACATCCTGAACGGTACCGAGCACTTCGTCTCAAGAGCGGTCGCTGCTGCTTCAGATGCGAAGGAACCCAATCCAAGAGTGTAAGCGCTTCCGCCTACGGCCATAAGGCTTTCTATGCGGGCACCTCCTTTTGGATACATCTGGTACTGTCCTGTCATAGGGGTATCCAAAACATCCGAGGTATCCGGGAAGACGATTGCCTCAACTCCCATTTCCGAACTCATCCGCTTGAGTTCCCGCATGTCGGGAGGCTCGACATATCCCGGAAGTATATTGATACGCCGGGAATTCTGCAGGTCACGATCGGCGAAGTAGTCAACCATCGCCTTTGTCATGGTGGAGAATCCAGTAACATGCGATCCCACGTAGCTCGGGGTATTGGCGTGTATTACCCATTTCCCATCAGGGATGAGATCGTCTTCCCGGGCTTTCTTGATCATACTCGGAATATCGTCTCCGATGGTTTCCGACAGGCACGTGGTATGAACTGCCACCACGTCCGGATCGTACACCTGAAATATGGTTTTGAGCGACTGACGAAGATTCGGTGCGCCGCCAAACACCGCCGCTCCTTCCGTGAAAGAGCTGGTGGAAGCCACAACGGGTTCCTTATAGTGCCGAGTCAAATGGCTGCGATGATAGGAACAGCAGCCCTGACTGCCATGACTGTGGGGCAGACAACGATGAATACCCAGAGCGGCGTACATGGCCCCAATAGGCTGACATGTTTTTGCAGGGTTGATACGGAGAGCTGTGCGCTCAACGATATTTTTAGGAGTCATGTCCAACATGGTACTTACCTCTTTTGTCCATCCCGGAGGATGGCCCTTCGATTTTGCCTCTTCAACACGAAGCCGGATCGATATCTTACGACTTCACCGTGTGCTTCATTCTGAACCCAGTTTTGCTTTCAGAATCGGTTGTGTCTCCCATGGTGTCTTGAGTAGCTTCCAAGCGGGATTATTGATCATCATATCAACATCACGGGCGAAGTTGACTGCTCCTCGAAATCCTGCATACGGTCCGCTGTAGTCGTAATTGTGGAGCTGTTTCGATGGTACGCCGAACTTCTCGATGATGTACTTGTCTTTTATACCCGAGCAGATCATGTCCGGTTTGAACTTCTCGATGAGCTTTTCCAGCTCCACATGGCTTAGATCGTCTATGACGAGAGTACCGTTCCCCATGTCGGGTATCAAACCTTCATAGTAGTCGATCACTTTTTCCGCTTTGAGTTTTTCGAGAGCTTCAGTGCTTTTTCTTGCTCTGAATCGATCCGGATCCGCCTGGACCTTCAGTTCCTCAATGTTACGGCTGTCTGCATCCACTTTGAGCTCGGGAATAACCTGTCTTCCTTCGTAGTCGTCACGGTGGGCGAACTCGTATCCGGATACGATGGTTTGCATTCCCAGATCCTTGAACACTTCCTGGTAATGGTGAGCACGGGACCCGCCCACAAAGAGCATCACCGTCTTGCCTTTGAGTCTTTCTCTGTAGGGTGCTATAGCCGCCTCAGCTTCAGCCACTTCTTCAGCGATCACAGTTTCCATTGCAACTGTAAGCTCTTCATTCTCGAAAAATCGGGCTATCTTCCGGAGACTCTTGGCCATAGCATGTATGCCGATAAAGTTTACCTTTGCCCAGGGTATGCCAAAACCTGTCTCCATCATTTCAGCCATATAGTTGATGGAACGGTGGCACATCACCAGATTGAGATCGGCCATATGAGACCGCTTCATCTCATCGTACGAGCCGTCACCGCTAAAGGTGCTGATCACGTTGATACCGCATCTATGGAGGACTCGCTCTATTTCCCAAGCGTCTCCACCAATATTGTACTCGCCGAGTATGTTTATGTTGAATTTACCTTCCGGTTCAGTGTCATCGGTTCCGACCACCTGGTCGAAGAGCTTGTTGTTTGCAATGTGGTGGCCACCGGACTGACTGACCCCTTTGTAACCTTCACAGTTAAATGCAAGGATTTCGACTCCCAGTTCCTCTTTCATTTGCCGTGCCACTGACTGAATATCATCTCCGATGAGACCTACCGGGCACGTTGCATGGACGCTTATGGCTTTGGGTTTAAAAATTTCGTGCGCTTCCTTTATTGCCTGTTTCAGCTTCTTTTCTCCGCCGAAGATGACGTCCTCATCCTGCATGTCCGTGGAGAAGCAATAGGGAAGATAATTTTTGCCATCCTCCCTGGGCGTGAACAAATTCCGGCGAGTATTCCATGCATAGAATGCACAACCTATCGGACCGTGCACTATGTGAACCATGTCGCCCACCGGTCCGATCACCACTCCCTTGCAGCCTGCATAGCAGCATCCGCGCTGGGTAATGATCCCCGGGATCGTTCGTACATTTGCTTCGATTGCCTGCTCTTCGTCCGGTCTCCGGACGATGAAGTGTTTCTGCCTCTTCTTTGCGACTTTTGTCGGATAAAGGTCAGTGACTTCTTTGATGAATTCCTCGGGATCCACTCCCGGAGCTTTACTCATTCTGGGCCCGGGCATGGTTACCTCCTCTCTATTCCATTCATTTCGTCGATAGCTGCTGCTCCGGTTTCACCAGTCCTGACTCTCACAACATCCGCTACCGTTCCCACAAATATCTTCCCATCTCCCGGATTACCGGTTTGATTTACCTTAATGATCGCCTGAATTATCTCACTCACTTTGCTGTCGGGGACAACAAGTGTTATGATCCTCTTCGGATAGAGCCGTCCACCCTGAGAGAGTGTAGATAGTAGATCGGCGCTGTCCTTGGGATTCTCGTTAATGGCATTGAGCAGGTCAGGTTCCACCGGACGCCGACCTCTGCCAACGGCACGGACTGCGGTTGCAGCAGGGAATCCGGCACTGATGAGAGCTTCCTTCGTCTGGTTTATTTTGTTCATCCTGATGATCGCTGTTATCTCTTTCATGGACTGCTCCTTCATCACCGCCTCAGGATTCGCGTTCGCCGGTGCTGATCGTGTACGACTCTTCTACGTCCGTTATGAAAATCTTGCCGTCTCCGTAAGCTCCTTTTGTTCCGGTTCGTGCACTGTCCATAATGGCTCGGACTACAAAATCCTTCTCGTGCTTGTGAGCGACCACCATGAGCATTTCTTTGGGGAGTTCATCGTATACTACGTCCCCTAGTTTGAGGCCCCGCTGTTTCCCTCGTCCGGCAACCTCGATCTTGGTGACTGCCGGATAACCCGCTTCCAGCAACGATTGCATTACCTGTGCACTCTTTTCAGGTCGCACTATAGCTCGAATCATGATCATAGGTTCAGCTCCTTATGTGGTATGCATGCTTTCGTTCAATTGAGAAGTCCGTATTCAAGGAGGATCTTCTCGAGGTTGTCGGTGTGCATGGGGGTCGGGATTACGAACATTTCGTTCTCGTTTACCGCTTTTGCCAGATTGCGATAATGTTGCGCCATTTCGCAGGTGGGATCGTACTCGATCACGGTCTTGCGGTTGATTTCAGCACGCTGGACCATGTTGTCCCGGGGCAGAAAATAAATCATCTGGGTTCCAAGTCTTTCTGCAAAAGCTTTGATCATGTCCTTTTCGTTGTCGACATTTCTGCTGTTACAGATCAGACCGCCCAAGCGGACACCGCCTGTTTGTGCGTATCTCGTGATTCCCTTACAGATGTTGTTTGCTGCATACATGGCCATCATTTCGCCGGAGACGACAATGTAAATCTCTTGAGCCTTTCCCTCTCGTATTGGCATGGCGAATCCGCCGCAGACCACGTCGCCGAGCACGTCATAAAATACATAGTCCAGATTTTCACTCTCGTCGTATGCTCCAAGAGATTCAAGGAGGTTGATGGAAGTGATGATTCCTCGGCCTGCACATCCGACTCCGGGTTCGGGACCTCCCGATTCGACACAGAGAGTTTCCGCGAATCCTTCTTTCCGAACATCCTCCAGATCCACGTCCTCCCCCTCTTCCCGGAGAGTGTCCAAAACGCTTTTCTGGGCCAGACCGCCGAGAAGCAGTCTTGTTGAATCTGCTTTGGGATCGCATCCGACCACCATGACCTTCTTCTCCAGTTCGGCCAAACCTGCCACAGTGTTTTGTGTGGTTGTTGATTTGCCGATCCCGCCTTTTCCATAGATTGCGACTTTTCTCATGATATTAACCGCCACATCGAATTTGCCGTGGTAAGAGGCAACAAGCGTGCCAAATGATGAAACGCGGTCGCTCTCTTCTCAAGGAAGCTATTTCGTTGAGTATTTTCATTAGGCCTGCATCGTCGGCAATGCTGTAAGACCTTACGGCCTGCGGGACGCATCTACGAAAATGTCGGTCGTCCTACATTTTTGCAGACACCTCTGCAATTTCCATGAACAGAAAATTCCGCCGCGTCCGCGCTACGACCGCTCTTGCAGCCACTTGTACCAATGCGCGGCCAAAGAAGTGACATTGGATGAACCCGGCCCTGGCAGGTCTCCGAAGCGAAGTCAGGCAGCGCCGTTCGTAGCGGAGGAGATTTGCCGGAGCTGGCAATGAACGAGCTTCTCGATGTTACTTGCATGAAAGCGAATTGGTATTACTGCATATCCGCTGAAGCTGCGGCTTGGGAATTGCTCAATTGATTTTTCGTGTCTCGTGGTCTATTGTCGGAGTGTGGGCCTGTTTACAACCGCTGGATTTCACGGCAAACCCGCCCCAGTCTGGAAGCTTTCTTATGATTCCAGGTATCGTCGGATCAATCGCTTGTCTCGTCCGGGTCATAATGTGCATCGATCTCGCGTAAACGGTATGCCGTATACTCTATTACTGAGGGTTTCCTATGTTCAGAGCCAAAGATGTCATGAAGCAACACTTTCGCGCACTCACTCCCCACATGACAATTGCTGAAGCCATTCGGCAATTTCAGCGGGCAAGCTCAGAGGAACAAAGACGTGTATTCGGCATGATTGTGAAGGACGACGAAGGCCGTCTTGTCGGCATGCTGTCGATGTATGACATCTTATTGCTCATCCGACCGAAACATACCCAGGTCTGGGGAATCATGACCGATATTGAGGTCTCAGGTGTCTTCGAGGTCATAGCCGACCGCGCCAAGTCCGTTCGGGTGGAAGATCTCATGACGCCCGACGTTATAACAATCGCTCCGGATACGCATGTCATGCACATCTTGGACATCATGATCAAGAAGCATATTCGGAGGCTCCCGGTGGTGAACGATGGAGTTATTGAAGGCATGGTGTACCTTTCCGATCTCTTCTATTTTCTGGTGGAAAAGGTATCTCGTTAAAACCGTACTCGTACTGGCAGCCTTCTCAGTCCCGAAGAGGTATGAAGATGACTGAATCGGCTAAGAAGACTGTTCTCTCGGATGTGACCGTCCGAGATGCCATGCGCATTCAGATTACTGCCTTACCCTCCGATTCCTCCATCATTGCCGGAATCAGAATACTGATAAAGTACAAAAACAATGCGTTTCTGGTCACCAATGAATACGGTGAGCCTGTCGGTGTTGTCTCGAAAACGGATATTATGGGTGCTTACTATGCAGGACTTTCGCCCGAATCTCCCGTAAGCCACATCATGGTTTCGCCTCCGCTTTTCTGCAATCCCGGTGATTCACTTGAATCGGCCCTTGATATTATGCGCACCCAGCGAGTTTATCGGTTGTACGTTCTTGATGAAATTCGCCAGAGGGTTATCGGCGTCCTGGCATATCCGGACATTGTAGGGCTACTCTACGAATATTGTCGATCCTGCGATCGAAGTATCACGAACCACAAGAAGGGGTCAGGAGATTCCCCTGAAGAGACGCGAATCCTTGTCAAGGAGGTTATGATTTCGTCGGTTGTGTGGTTCTACGAGAGTAATAGCCTCATTCAGATAATGGAAGGACTTTCAGAACACAGGTGTGGGGCAGTGCTCATCAAGAACGCTCAAGGCACTCCGATAAGTGTGGTATCAAGGACCGATCTCATTCTGGCATATCGCCGAGGCACACCACCGGAAGTTCCGGCAAGTGATATACTGGCGTCATCTCGTGTCCATTCCTGCCAGGACTCGAGCTTTCTCGAAGACGCTATACGCAAGATGATCGTGACCGATCTTCAAAGGCTTTTCGTGTGGTCGGGATCACCTGAAAACATAGTCGGAGTAGTCTCCTTATCCGATGCGGCAAGAATTCGCTCCGGCTCCTGCCATGCCTGTATTAGCAGCCGCATTCGTGTAGAATAGACTCACTATGGCGCGTGCTTTCAGTAATGCGTAGGGAAAATCCCCCCTTATCTCCCTTGTAATATTTGCTTTCAAAGTTAGACGAGATCCTCTCTACCCCATAGGCGCTAACTTCACTGCAATTCTTTGTCCCGCAGGGACCAAAGAAAATAGCCCGGTAATTCATTGCCGGGATTTTGTGTATCAGCCGTCCCTCCGGGACTCTAACATCATTAGGTTTTTTCCTTATCCGGCGATGAATCGCCGGCCTATTGTCAGTTGTTCCTCCGGAACAAACGACCAAAAACGCCAGAAGTTAGCGCCTATGCCCTCTACCCCCATTTATTAAAGGGGGGGAATGGGGGGATTTTTCATCTGGAGAGAATTTTTGAATGCCTGCTATATTAGCGGCTTCAGGCACCTACCTCTTTATATTCCCGGATCTTTTTAGCGAGTGTTTCTTCCAGCAGTCTGAGTTTGCCGCCGGCATCATCCAGCTTGGAGCGACGCTCTGCAAGTTGATCCTCATTAGAAGCCAAAGCTGCAACCCACTTTGCACGCAACTCCTGCTCCTTTGGCACGTTTGAACCAAGTGCCTGGAGATTCGACCGTATTCGACCCTGTTCCTCAGTCAGCCGCTGCACTTGTTGAGTCCACTCTGCTATCTGCCGTTGTAAGTCGGATTTTTTCGCCATGAGGTCACTCAACTCCTTCATAAAGGCCCGGGCTCCCTGAGAAAGGTACGGTTGGGACAGATAGAAACGGATCTGTTCTTCGGTGCTCTTTGCCAGATGCACTGTCTCGTGTACGTTGCGCTTCTCTTCAACAACGAAGTCAAGGGTCTCGCCAGGCTTCAGCGGCACCTCGAATCGATAATGGTTGTCTACTTCCTTGAGCGGCTTTTGTGGCTTGCTGAGACTGTAACCGCTATTCTTGGGATGATTGAGCCATAGGGTAGCGGACTCCCGGCCGCGATTTGCGATCTTCCAGGTATTTGTCAGAGTCTCCGTGGATGTGAGCGTGAGTATCCCATCTGCAAGAGTGGCCTTGAAATGCGGTTCCTTCTTCATTCTTACGTCCGGAGTGACGTCCACCGAAGGGTCCACAGCGTAAGGAATCACCTGCTGACTGCCAGGGGGGAGTGTATTTGCCAGAATCCCTTCGCCAAGTGACATGCTGCCTTCAAAGAAAGTGACAGCGCCTGCTTCCAGGGTCAGGTCCGTATCGTTTCGCAGGACAAAGGCATTGGTCACCTTTGGCGAAAAGGACGCTTTATAGAACAGAAGCCGTTGTCCGTTGACCTGTTTTGATACGATGGGGACCATTGCCGCCTGTCCACGGGGAATCGAAACCTTCTCCTTGGGCTCATAACTGAACATTTCACCAACTTTAACACCTTGGCCGCTGCCATAACTGTCGGCTAGGAGTTGTCCCAAGGACTTTTGAGTTTCATCCGCATCAGCCGATACACGAGGCGCTGAAGGTTGCGCTAGTTGGGGCCCCATGAAGTATTGAGTATGGGGAACCTTTGCAGCACTCTTCGATTTAGCTTTACGTTCCAGTAATTTTAACTCAATTTCCTTTGCAGACGCAGCATCCGGGGATGACACCGCACCCCAATCCACTGCCAAATCGTGCAGTCCCGGAATAGGCACCTGAGGGCGCTTCACGTAGTAGGGTGAATACAGATCCATCACATAGGACATCGGATTCCCTGCCACAAAGGAAATCTGAACGTTTTTCCAATCATCCTCGGTGTTATTTTCCGCCAATGCCCAGCCCTGGAGCAGCGTTGAAGCATTCTTCTTTTTCTCGTCGAATATGACACGGTACGAGCATTTCCAAATGGGCATTTCGATCAGGTAACCCATCCGAAGAGCTCGTTCGCCCTGTCCTGTTGCATTTAAGGTGAGCTTCTTGCGGTTGGTGTACTTGCTGTCGAGCGTAATATCGAGGAGTCTGCGAAGATCGCGCTGGAGCGCCTCGTCAGTCAAGCTGAATTCCGATACCGCAAAGAGATCCAGGGAGCGGATCGGACCCGCTTCAGTCAGCAGAACCAGGCGGTAACCTTTCTTCACGGGCTGATTGTTGACAATTTCCATGACGGGTTCAACACCAAGGATGCGACCTTCGACGGTTTCACCCGCTGCTTTGGCTTTTAGACGAGCACCTTTGAGTTGCGTCAGAAACTGGCTGAGCGCTGCTTCCTCAGGCACCTTGATGAGAATATCCTGGAGCTGCTTCGACAGTGGATCGCGGGTTTCGTACCGAACAGCGGAGATCTTGCCGCCACTGAGATCCACGGCAAAGAAGCTCGTGAGAAGATCCTTCATCTGATCGGTGCGAAAAGCTAAAGAGAGCGTCGCGTTGTCTTTGACCTTCCCCTCCCGCTCGAGGTAGCCCATGCCATGCTTGTACAGTACTACCTTGGTGACCGGGGGTGGTTCGCTCGCTGCGAATGCGATTCCAGCAGTTAGCCATATAAAAAGAGAGAATATTGCTGTCACCACGAATGGTTTTTTCATGCCGATCTCCTTTGTTCTCGTGAATACCATGATGCTTCAAAGTTCTTCATAGAACGTTGTCACAGTACTTAGGCCAAATATGAAGCCAAACGCCTTTGAGCTATTCTCATTTTTTCTTTCGACACCAAGTCAGCAGGATCATTTCTTCGCGCCATGCTCTATAAGCACCTTTTCGATTTCTTCGATATCTTTCCCGCGAGCCAGACTCAGAGCCGTCTTGCCATTTCCGTCCCTTGCGTTCACTTCAGCACCTTTTTCCAATAGCAAATTCACCAATGCCAGATTTCCGCTTTGGGCCGCATGCATGAGAATTGTGCGGTTGGCAGGATTATCTCTAGAGTTAATGTCGGCACCTCTGTCCAGGAGTACTCTTACGACTTCTACGTGACCTCGAAGGAATACGGCATGATTTAGTGCATTCCTGCGATGGACGTCTATTTCATTGATATGAGCGCCTCTGTCGAGAAGCAGCTTTACCACGTCGGCGTGACCTGCTGCCGCTGCGGCCATCAAAGACGTCTGCCCCTGCTCGTTCTTGGCATCTTTATGTACTCCTTTATCAAGAAGGAGGGTGATGGCTTCCATTTGGCCACCCATTGCCGCTGCCGTCAAAGGTGCGGGTTTATTGAGTGTGCCTTTTTCATCCGTATTCAAGCCGTTGGCAGTGAAATGCTGAATTGCCTCCAGATCGCCTACGAATGCGGCCACCGCCAGGTTAGTGGGTTTGGCGCCGTGTTCGATCAGAAGCTTCGCCATTGCGATCTGCTCTCTACCGCGCATCCAGGCATTTTCCATCGCTTTGACCAAAGCATTCCGGCCATTTCCGGTTTCTGCATTCACGTCAGCGCCCTTTTCCAGAAGCAATTTTGCAACTGCTACATGACCTCCCCATGCAGCGGCCATCAAGGGTGTCTCGCCGGAGTTGCTTCTTGAATTAACATCGACGCCTTTGTCCAAAAGCTTCTTTACCTGTTCCACACGACCGTTCATAGCTGCGTGAGTGAGGTCGTTTATATCCCCCGATCTTCCGGGTTGACGTTGCGTGAACATGAACGACAATGTGCTTTCCGGTTGCGGCTCAAAGTCTCTGATTTCGTACCTCACTAAATTGTTTGAAATAGTTCTTTGCTGTACCAGGTGCTTTTTTGTTTCAGACTGAGAAAAACCCCAATGGGTACGATCTATACCTCCTCTTTCCGTGCTGTCCACGATGAAGGAAGCGCTTCCGAATTGCCAGAGCCTCTTCATAGTATTGAATTGCCTGGGAGCTCTTCCCCGAACGACAATAGACCGAGCCGAGGCTGTGCGCTGCCCACTGGGCAAGGTCAGGCTGGCCGGTTGCTTTCGAAAGCTTGAAGCACTCTTCAAGATACGGGACCGCTTGGGAATATTCATCCTTACGGAGGAGAATACTTGCCAGTCCGGACAAAGAATCAACTTCGTCCTTAAGACTCTTAGCTTTTTTTGCTAATTCCAACGATTTCTCATAGCATTCTTTTGCTTTAGCATCTTGACGCGAATCGAGGTAGGTACGTGCCAGTGAAAGGAGGGTTCCTCTTGAGCGGACCGAATCACCTCCCTTTTCATATGCTTTGAGCGATTGCTCATAATATTCCGCAGCCTTGGAGTACTCTTTTTTGGCGCTGAAAAGGTTGCCCAGGCCGGCGAGAGAATTCGCTTCCCCCCAGGACCATCCCATCTTTCTCTTTAGCTCGAGTGACTTCTCGTAACATTCTATGGCTTTGGCGTACTGATGCTGATCTGCATAGAGAATCCCCAGGTCGTTGAGGACTTCAGCTTGACCGCCTTCATGGTTGATTCTTCTGAAGATACCTAATGACTCCTGAAACTTCTCTTCAGCCAGTCTCAAGTTTTTCTGCCGGCCAAATGCCAGTTTACGCCCTTCGCGGTCAATCCGAAAAGCTTCCTGCGCTTCCGGGCTTGTTTGGGGAGTATTGTTCGCGTCGCTCGCTGGAACGTCTCCAATTCTCTCGAGCCAGAGATCTACTGTTGCCAGAATTGCCAATGATGTTATGGCTGCTATTCCCAAGACGATGAGTATTCGCTTGAACATAACCGTCTCCTGTCTAATTTGGGTCAACTAAAAAAGGCTCTACTGCTCCTAAGTAACATTGGATTACCATAAGATAAATTGTTTAAGAAATGTCAGACCTTAGCCAAGAGCATCCTTGATCCTTACTGATTGGATCAACTGTTTGGTGTGTGGGTTGATTTGTTAATGATGCCTCTCTAACCCAAAAATAATGCGGATCGCATCTCCCCCTGAATTGGCGGAAAACTCAATGCTTCAGTCGTCTGGCTCAAAAAAAGGGGAGGCCCCGCGGCACAGCGTACCTTCGCCCACGGACAGACGTCAATCTTTTTCCTTTTCGAACTCTCCAATCGAATTAGATCTCGGCTCTGGGCAAGAATAAAAGCATTGACAATATCAGTTAATTGTTGCCATACTTAACGTTAACGTTAACGTCAACGTTAAGATGTGACCGGCTATGAAATCCGATCCCAAGAACAAACGGTACTCAATATCCGACCTGGCTCTGGAATTCGATATCAGCCCCAGGTCCATTCGCTTTTATGAGGAAAAAGGTCTGCTTTCGCCCAAACGTACGTCAGGCAATCAGCGCGTCTATGGCAGAAGGGACAGGGCCAGACTGAAATTGATTCTCCGCGGCAAACGTTTCGGCTATTCCCTAGAAGAAATAGCCGAGATGATTGGCATGACCGATGCGGAAAAAGGAGAAGTCGAACAAATCAGGGCTTCGCTGGTGTATGGCGAGAAAAAACTGAAAGAAATCAGGGACAGTATTGAAGGACTCAGATTATTGGAACGAGACATCCTGAGTGTCAAAGAAAAGCTCTTGAAACGCTTGAACGAACTTGAAGAGGAGGATCGGTAAAAATGAACCTTGTTCAGATGCTTGACATGAACGCACGGAAATTCGGCCCCAAGGAATGTATCAGATACGCGGGTAACACGCTGACATATCTGGAGTTAAAACAAAAAGCAGAGCAAGCCGCTGGACTTTTCCAGAGTTGGGGGATTGTTCCGGGAGACAAAGTTGCGTTAATGAGCCAAAACACGCCCGCTTTTGTGGTCGCATTCTATGGAATTCTCAAAGCAGGTGCGACAGTGGTGCCCATAAACCACAAGCTCATGGCGCCTGAAGTTGACTATATCCTTGAACACAGTGAATCAAAGGCTTTGTTGTTTGACGGAACTCTGGCACCTGTCGCGAGCAAGGTTCAAACGAATGTCCGAAAAGTGGCAACAGATTCCCCAGTCGAAGGGTTCGACAGTTTTGAATCTGAATTGGCTTCATCGCCTCTCTTCAGACCGGTGAACGTCTCAGACGATTCAATAGCTGAAATCCTGTATACGAGCGGTACTACGGGCAAACCCAAAGGATGTCTCCACACGCATCGTAATGTCATCATGGCGGGAATTGCAGGCGCACTTGCGGTGAAGATCAACGAGAACGATCGCACGCTCATGGCAATGCCCATATGGCATTCATCCCCGTTGAATAACTGGTTCATGGGAACTCAGTATTTGGGGGGAACCACGGTATTGATCCGAGAATACCATCCGCTCCATTTTCTCCAGGCAATTCAGCAGGAAAAATGTACCGTGTATTTTGGAGCACCCATTTCGTACATCATGCCTATTCAGATGATCCCTCAATTCCAGGATTTCGATCTCAGTTCCATGCGCTGCTGGATCTACGGTGGCGGCCCCATGGCGGCAGACACTGCCCTGATGGTTATGGAAAAATACCGATCAGACAATTTCTACCAGGTCTATGGCATGACCGAAGCCGGTCCGACAGGCACCGTGCTGCAACCTGAAGAGCAGATAAAAAAAGCCGGATCAATCGGGAGCAAAGCCCTTCCCGGGGCAGACCTCAGGCTCATAAAGTTGGACGGCACTGAAGCCGGTCCCAACGAAGTCGGTGAAATATGGCTCAAAGCCGATAGCATGATGAACGGCTACTTCAAGAACGAATCCGCCACACAAGAAGCGTTCAGCCGTGGATGGTACAAAACCGGGGACATGGCCCGCATCGATGAAGACGGATACCTCTTTATCGTCGACAGGATCAAGGACATGATCGTCACGGGCGGCGAAAACGTGTATTCCAAAGAAGTTGAAGATGTCATCATAAGTTGCCCGGGAGTCATGGAAGTTGCTGTTATCGGTGTACCCAACCCCCAATGGGGCGAAACGGTTGCAGCCTTTGTAGTTCCTGCAAAGGATCAACAGATCACTGCAGACACGCTCAAGACGTTTCTTGCAGACAAATTAGCAAAGTACAAAATTCCTCGGGTATTCGAGATCGTCGAATCTCTGCCGCATACCCCGAGTGGGAAGATCCAGAAATATCAGTTGCGAGAGAAAATCAACTAATGCCATTTCGCAATCATGCATATAACATGGTGAAGACTGAGGTGTT
Organism: Desulfomonile tiedjei DSM 6799; assembly: GCF_000266945.1. Classification (NCBI taxonomy): domain Bacteria; kingdom Pseudomonadati; phylum Thermodesulfobacteriota; class Desulfomonilia; order Desulfomonilales; family Desulfomonilaceae; genus Desulfomonile; species Desulfomonile tiedjei. The sequence continues at coordinate 6,304,668 of NC_018025.1, read as the reverse complement.
CTGAGCGGAGTGATTAGACGGCTTTGCGTCGTCCGGAGCGTGGGATACCTCTAGCCTCCCACATTATGAAAAGAAAAAGCGAATTGGTATAAGTGTTTCACACAAGGGGTAATCATATGTTTGACTTCTTACTTACCGAAGAACAATTGAAGTTGCGTGAAGCAGCTCGTGATCTCGTCAAATGGGTGCCTCGAAAGATGATCCTGGACATGGATGCCGACAAGATCACCTTTCCCAAAGAATTTCTCCAGGAAGCAGCCGGACGCGGACTTTTCGGTTGCCGCTATCCGAAGCAATGGGGCGGTCAGGAAATGGATTGGGTGACCTCCTGTATGCTCATGCAGGAAGTAGGCACTCTTGGTTATATTTTTGCCTGCACCTTTGGGATAGGATCGGAACTCGTCTGCGATGCTATTATCTTGCACGGCACGGACGGGCAGAAGGAAAAGTACGTCAAGCCACTTATCAAGGGCGAACTATTTGCGGCTGAATGCTTGACCGAGCCCAGGGGTGGTTCCGACTTCTTCGGCACTACCACCACGGCCGTGGATAAAGGGGATTATTTCCTGCTCAACGGCCAAAAACGCTTCATCGTAGGAGCTGAAGGAGCAGATTACTTCCTCGTGTACGCGCGAACAGACCCCGATGCGGAGCCGCACAAAGCGCTCACCTGTTTCATTGTCGATCGTTCTGAAGGAGTTGACACGAAATATCTCTATGGGCTCATGGGATGCCGAGGCGGCGGTGCGGGACGGGTGGTTTTCAAGGACGTAAGGGTCCCCAAAGAAAATATTATAGGCAAGCTTCATGGCGCTTATAGTGTTTTCAACACCATGATGATTCCGGAAAGATTGGGAACTGCGGCCATGACCATAGGGGCAGCCTCCCCTGCGCTGGACGTGGCAACGAGCTACAGTTCGCGGCGAAAGGCTTTCGGGCAGGTTATCAATCAGTTTCAAGGAGTAAGCTTTCAGGTTGCCGAAGCGGCTATGTTGCTGGATGCTGCCCGTTCAATGGTCTATATGACCGCTCGTGCGGTCGATGCTGGTTCCGAGCAAAATCTGATCCGGAGAATGGTATCGGAGACGAAGAAATTCGTTACTGAATCTTGCCAAAAAGTAGCACATAACGCTATGCAGGTGATGGGTGGAATCGGTTACACAAACGTGTACCCCATCGAACGCATATCCCGGGACCTTCGCCTTGCTTCTATCTGGACCGGAACGAATGAAGTTATGTCTGTGATCGCCGCGAGCGAATGGTATAGAGAGTACGCGAAAATCAGGGCTGCTCGTCTGCCTCGTGACTATGAGGCCGATTCTGTAGCATCGGACGAAGTTGAAGAGAAGATATACGAATAGCGTAGTGTTGCCGCTCCCCATGCATTCGGGCGCGGCTTTCCGGACTGGAGGCATAGAGTTTCATGGTGCGTCTGGGGCTGAACTTCTCGCTTGACAAGTTCAGCGAATCCCGGTAAACTTATCTTTTGCATCGATCCCGAAGATCGGCGCAAAAGAGTCGGGGCGTAGCGCAGTCTGGTAGCGTACCTGAATGGGGTTCAGGTGGTCGCTGGTTCAAATCCAGTCGCCCCGACCACGGATTTCATAGATAAACCGCCTAGTTGCTTTTCCACGGCATGGGCGGTTTTTCTTTTGAGAATGACCAGTGCGGGACTTTTGCGGGACTCGTCTCCGCAAACCCTGTTCGCAGCAGCGATAAGATTCCCCAGTTCGGCCTGAGAATAATGCGTGGTGATCCGCCCGGATTTGTGCCCGAGCAAATCCTGCCTGTCCTCGAATGACACCCCGGCAGCCCTGAGTCGTCTGCCGAACGTGTGTTTCAGATCGTGCACCCGCACTTCCTCAAGACCTGCCCGCTTCCTTGCATCGCGCCAGGCACGACCATTCATCTTGAGAATCCGTCTCCCCCGGTATGTGAAGACATACTCAGGATGAACTCCCCGCATTTCATCTACGACACGCTTGGCGATTCGATTCAGAACAACAAGGCGTTCTTGCCTGTTCTTCACCATCCCCGCCGGAATCAGGAAAACGCTGGTCTTCAGCTCGGGAATTTCAACTTCCCACTCCCAACGCAGACTACAGACCTCCTGTTCAACGAATCAAACGCAGAGATTGATAAGCGGCTCGTATCCTGCGCTTTTTTCTTCAAGCGCCATTTTTTGCTTCTTGATTTTTGTTTCGGCGGCGAGTGCCTTCTCGTGAATTCGAGATAGCTCGGGAAAAGTGAACTCCGATCTTAACCTATCCGCGTCTTGGAGCAGGCGCATCGTTGGTTGTTGCTCCATAAGTTTCCCAGGTTGCTCAAGACCTTCGATGATCTGCACGCACTCGGCTCTCATGTCCGTGAGCACCCCGGATGCTTCCATTTTGGCTTTTCTGACGAAAGGTGTGACCAGTTTGCGGATGTCGCGAACCGACAGCTTTTTTGCGATTGCCTCTCTCGCGCAATCAACCATGATCTGATCGATGGGACACTTGGCAAGCTCCTGGAGCTGCGAGGCTCCGAAAGGAGCCGTATCTACTCCTCTCTTACCAAGTTTGAGGTCCGCATCTCCCCCTAGTTTCAACCTTCGGATGGTCCCGGCATGGCGGAAGTCTCTTCGTTCCTTCATCTCGGTGATCAGGCCCGGCTGAAGTACAAATTGGATTGCAATCACTTTGCTGGTGTGCTTTTGTTTATCCTCGGATTGACGATCCGTGTCCTCCACGAGTTTCCCAATTTCATCAAGGGACATTTTCCGCGACGTTTCTCCCAGGTTGTCGAAAAAGGCTGGAGATGCTTCCACGAGATCTTGGAACGTGCCTTCAAGCGAGTCCAACAGAGATGGCGTTTCGCCAAGCGCCTGAGCAGACGCCGTTGCGGTCACTATGGTAGTGACAGGAATGACTTCCCGATCATCAGCCTCGCCACTGCCGTCAGACTCCCGAACTTCTACGGATTCCAGATCAATGTCGGATTCGTCTTCGGCCCCATCTTGCTCCACATGATCAGGCAGACCAGACTCGCTGATCGTTGTCTCCGAATCGGCCGATTCAGGTGAGCTATCTGCGCCCGCAGGAGCCGTCGAAGTGCCGGAATGTGCCGCGAAGAGCGCCGAAAAAGCGTGGAGATCGAAATCTAGTGCGGTTTGCCGCGCCGTCGTATCATCTTTATTTCGGATGTCCTATCCTCGGTTAGATAGGTCCTATCCTCGGTTAGAGTCGTTACTCCAGGAATGAACTGCATTCCAACTTTGGTCAACCGCATGTGTAGCCTTCCGGTCCGGCCCGTTTCTCGGGCCTCAATCCCCTCAATGGGATTTCGCATTTCGTTGTGGGACGTGGCGCCTATTTCATAATCGTGGCATTGGAATCAAGGCGATTCTCCCAGTAAACGAACGCCTCCAGTCTTAAGCGAAGCGGAGCATCTTACACCTGGCAAAAGGCGAGAAGAAATTGCCGATCGGTGTGGAACATCAGTTTCAGAATAGTTACCCATCGCGACCGGCAAAATTCGAGAGCCCTCGCTGAGTCAATTGCCGGGCTTCCCATAGGAGAAAGAAGTTAAGCCCCGTACCGGTTGATTTATCTCCCAGTGGAACTCTTTCCACCCGATCCCCGCCTTGTCTCCACCAATCTGAGGTGCTTGAACCGAAGAAGAACCACCCATCACATGATCTGTCGCCAGCTTGTACCTACCAGAGCAGCATAACCCCCGAGCAGGTTTCTGATGTGCACGGGGGTTACGGGAGCAAAGAGAGTGGCTAGAGACGTACTACATATTACAAAAACGTGCCACAACAAGTCAACAGAATTGTGCGTCTAATGAAAATATCTTCTCAAATGGGTCGCTAGGCTTATCGTGTAAGGAGAGAGCTTCCAGACTGCAGCTGTGAGACCCCAGCACGTCGGCATCGACCTCGCGCTCGTTCTTTTCGCTTCGCTGTTTCGAGCCAGAAATAGACAATCGGAATTGTCTACTCGTATCTCAAAGCGTCAATCGGATTCAGTCTTGAAGCCTTGAACGCGGGGAAGAATCCGAAGAAGATTCCCACTGCGGCGGAAACGCCGAACGCTGCAGCCACTGATATGGGACTCACCAGCACTGGCCAGTTGCTGACTTGGGCAAAGACGTAAGAGGATGCTATACCGAAGACTATTCCCGTGATCCCGCCTAGCATGGTCAGTACGCAAGCTTCCACGAGAAACTGGCCCAAAATGTCCAGAGTTTTTGCTCCAACGGCCATCCTAATGCCGATCTCACGGGTCCGTTCGGTTACGGAAACCAGCATGATATTCATCACGCCAATGCCCCCGACAAGCAAGGATATGGCTGCGATAGAGCCGAGAAGGGTTGTCATGACTTTGAGGGATTCCTCAGAAGCGCGCATCACATCGGTCAAGCTCTTGACTGTGAAGTCATTGTCCGCGCCGGGGGCTATCCGATGCCTCTTGGCCAGCAATTCAGTGATTTCCTCTTGCGCTCGCGGCAGAAACTCTTGGGACTCGGCTTGGACGATGATCACCCTGACCTCGTCCTTGAACGGCGTACCAAACAACCGAGAGTGAGCCGCAGCCAAAGGAACGTACACAGCATCATCCTGATCCTCTCCGCCAGGAGATTGCCCTTTAGCCTCAAGCACTCCGACAACCTGGAACGGGACATTCTGAATTCTTATAATCTTGCCTGCCGCATCAGTTCCCCCCATCAACTGATTCGCCACCGTAGTTCCTATTACGCAAACTTTGGAGCCGGCTCGCTCTTCCTGTGCGTTGAAAATCCTGCCGGTCAAAATGTTCCATTCGCGTACTACGAAAAAGTCCACAGTAGTGCCTGAGACACGAGCGCGCCAGTTTCGGTTTCCGTAGACTATTTGTGTCACTTGCCCCCAGTTGGGAGCTGCTGCCGTCACAGACACACAATTCTTGGAAATTGCCTCGCAATCTCTTGCAGTCAAAGTATGGACAGTACCGGAGCCCATGTGGACCCCTCCCTGTTTGCTAGCGCCGGGAATCACGAGAATGAGATTGGTACCCATCGAGCGGATTCGATCGCCGATCAGCTCCCGCGCCCCCATACCGAGGGCCACCATAACGATTACGGCTCCCACGCCTATGACGATGCCGAGCATGGTAAGGACTGAGCGAAGGACATTCACGCGGAGTGCACCCGCTGCCACGATCAAGGCGTTCAGGAAGCTGGAAGACATGGCTGCAACCCTCAAAGAAATGGAAGCTGATGAAAAATAGCACATCCACTAAAAAGATGCTACCATTCGAATACAAAATGAAGTATTGTGTCTCATCCGAGACTGATCCGAGAGGGTTGTGATGGATTTCATTGATCTTTTTCAACGCGGTGGAATTGCGATGTATCCGATTCTGCTTTGTTCAGTAGCGGCAGTCACTGTCTTTTGCAAGCGACTCTGGTGTCTTCGCCTGGGCAGGTTGATTCCCGAAGGGTTTGTGCGGACTTTCCGGGACTACCTCGCACTGGAAGACTGGCGGATGCCTTTGGACTTTGCGACGCGTGCGCTTCCTCACCTCTGGCAAGAATCGCCCGAGCCGGTCTTACCCACCACACTCAAGGGGCGGACATGATCCGTTTCATGCTCTCTGAGATAGGCGAACAGGAGTCTGTGGAACTTGAACGGTATCAGTCGATCCTCGGGACAGTCGCGTACATCTCCCCGCTACTAGGTCTCTTCGGAACAGTCTCAGGCATGATCAAGGCTTTCGACGTCATATCAAGGCATACCGTTGTAGATCCGCCACTCCTGGCGGCAGGGATTTCTGAGGCTCTCATCACCACGTTTGCGGGTCTGGCAGTAGCCATCCCTGCCGTAGTTATGGACCGATATGTGCAGAGTCGTTCTGAACGGATTTCCCTTGAACTGGAAAAGAAATCCGTGGCCATAACCGAAGCCTTGATCAAAGAATTCTCAGATCCTCCATCGCTGAAATTGCTCAGTATTCGAGAAGAGGAAGGGCATGATATGGCCCTCGCTAAACCCTGAGGGTCTGGATTCGCGAAATACCGGCAGCTTGGAGACGAGACAATCAGCGATGCGGTTGTCGGGGTAAATCGGAAGAAGAGATAGGAATAGCCTTATGTGGGCCAAACGCAAGAAAACGAAGGGAAGTCTTCTCGACATTACGCCTTTGGTGGATTTGGTGTTTCTGCTGATTATCTTCTTTCTTCTTTCAACGACCTTTCGCATTTCCCCTGGCATCAGAATTGATCTCCCTGAGGCGTCTTCGCAGAAAATTCAAAAAGAGCGAAAGGAAATCACGCTCTCGGTGGAGAAGTCTGGAGCGGTCTATCTCGACAAGGACCCAGTGGAGCCGGAAGCCCTACTCTCACGGTTGATGGTATCAGCGCAGGAAGACAATAACACAACCTTATCAAAGGTGATCGGGGTACCGGCTTTGGGCGGATGGTAGATCTGCTTGGAACTGTCAAACAGTCGGGTCTCCATCGAATCGCGATCATGACTCAACCCAAGAAGGAGCAGAACAACGGCTCTGACAGAGCAGTGACCGAATGACAATGAAGCCGTTGATTCCTTTTCTTTGCGTTTCGGTAGCTGTTCACGCATGCGCATTCGGGGCGCTTGCCATGATTATGCCTGCGAGGACAGGCATAGCTGGTGCTCTCGACGGCGATCCGGACCGGGTCTTTGTCTGTGTCGTCTCGGACCAAGATTTGACGCCTATCGCCACGACTGCCTGCGAATCTGACTCTCCGGCGGCAATTGAGTCTGAGAAGATCAAGGAACAAGTCAAACCCGAAGACCGGCCAGAGTTGCTCACCAAACAAGCTTCGGTCGCGCCCCTGGAACGGGGCGAGACAGACATCCAAGAGGACCCCAATTCCAAGTCCTTGATCGCAGAGGAGGAGAAGCCTCGAAAGAAAGAACAGGACGACTCGTCAGCAAGTAAGCCTCAAGAGGCGAGCAATCGCCACATGTGTCGAGCCGCTTTGGGAAAGGAATTACGAGATTTTCAGTCCTTGATGCTGGCAGCGATACGGCAGGCCACGTTCTTTCCCCGTGATGCGCTGAAAGAGAAACGCCATGGAGAGGTGATGGTGTCGTTCACCATTAATCGCGACGGAAAGATTACCCGAGTTGAAGTGGTCGGGCAGTCCGGTTGCGCAGCCTTGGACGATGCCGCGAAAGAGATCATTCGAAAGGCTTCGGAAAAATTTCCTGCCTTTCCTGCCTCGGTGAATCAGGACAGCTTGGCCTACACGCTCCCTATTCTCTTCAAAGAGAAGCGGTCCGGCACGTCATCCGGCGCCACGGCAGCGCGATGATGGAAAGTGATTTGGCGGCATGATGAGGTGTAAAGAGGGAATCGCTTCAGGGCTCTGCTGTCTGCTGCTCTTTTCAACCTGGACGGTGTACGCGGAAACACTCACTTACACTGACAAGCTTGGAAGGACAGTAGATGTCCCCCTCCCTATTAAGCGTGCGGTCTTCTTTGAGACGTACGAGTTGGTAGCCCATTTGGGTATATGGGACAGAATGGTTGGCATCAGCAGGTACGCTTATGAAAACGATCTCATGCGAGCGGTTAACCCAGATATAGAAAGAACCATTCCATCTGCCGGAAGCGGGTTGGATGTCAATATCGAAGCCCTGTTGAAACTCAACCCAGATTTGGTCCTCACCTGGACATACAAGCCCGACATAGTCCCGTTCATGGAGAGAAAGGGTCTGACGGTAATAGCGATATATCTTGAGAGCATAGCCGAGCTCTACGAGGTCATGAGGCTGCAGGGAAGACTTTTCCAAAAGGAAGAACAGGTCCAACAGTCAATCATACTTATGGAGCGGATCTTCGATCTCATAAGAGAACGTGTTTCAGCAATATCGGACAGCGAAAAGAAGAAGGTTCTTTGGTTGGGTCGCTCGCCAACCACGGTAGCAGGTAGGACAGGCATTCCTCATGACACGTTCATGATGATTAGAGGGGAGAATGTAGCGGCATCGATTCACGAGGAAAACACCGAAGTCTCCATGGAGCAGATAATAGCCTGGAATCCCGAAGTCATATTTATTTGGGGCGGCGCCCAGTACAAATCGAAAGACATCATGGATAGTGATCAGTGGCGGCATGTCACAGCAGTAAAGCAGGGGAGAGTGTTCAAAGCGCCTCACTGGTCAAGATGGTCGCCGCGTTTAGCTCTCGTTGCCCTCTGGATGGCAAAGCGGACCTACCCCGAGCATTTTAGGGACGTCAATCTGGAGGCAGTCACGGAAAGCTTCTTCCAGAAGCTGTACGGCATATCGTACCAAAGCCTGAACAGTATTGAGGACTGAAAGGTTCTCCCGTGAAAATACGGAACATAACAATTATCTTCGCTTTGTCAGTCCTCGTTCCGGCCTTCGTCGTTGGTGCGGACGCAGAGACACTTACCTATACGGACAAACTCGGGAGAGTGGTAACTATTCCAGTGCCAGTCAGTAGGGCAGTCGTTTTTCAGACGTACGAGCTTATTCCTGCGCTTGGCATCTGGGACAAGATCGTGGGGGTTGGAAGGTACGCCTATAGTAACGACCTCATGGTAGCCGCCAGACCGGACATAACCAGTACCATTCCATCTGCCGGAAGCGGCGTTGATGTGAGCGCAGAAGTCCTCATGAAACTCGAGCCTGATGTCGTCATCACATGGACTTTTCAACCGGAGGCAATAAGGTTCATAGAACAGAAGGGTCTGAGAGTTATCGGTGTGTCTCCGGAAGGTCTCACCGAGCTGTACGAGGTGATGAGGCTTCACGGTACGCTGTTCGGAAAAGAACAAAGAGCTGAGATCATCATCAAAGAAATGGAGAAGATTTTTGGACTTGTCAGGGAGAGGGTGTCAGAAATCCCCGCTCAAGGGAGGAAAAAGGTCCTCTGGCTTTTTGGCAAGCCGACCCAGGTGGCGTGCAAGACCGGAGTCCCTAATAGCCTGATTGAATTGATGAGAGGTATTAATCCTGCATCAGACATCCCTCAAACGAGTTCCGACATATCGATGGAACAGATTATCGCATGGAATCCGGACGTAATCTTCATCTGGGGCCATGCTGGCTATATGGCCCAGGATATCCTTGACAGTGACCAGTGGCGGCGCATCAGGGCAGTCTACGAAGGCCGCGTGTTTAAGGCTCCGCGCTGGTCGAACTGGTCTCCAAGGATAGCGCCCGTGGCTCTCTGGATGGCCATGAAGACTTATCCCGATTTGTTCAAGAATATTGATGTTGAGCGCAGTTTCGATGACTTCTACCAGGAAGTGTACGGCATTCCTTATGAGAAGGTGAGCAAGTTTGAAAGGTAAGTCCATCATTCAGATACTGATATTGATTTCCCCTTTCTTCGCCGGCTGGATCGCTCTGTTTGTGGGCGCCTTCCACGTGTCACCGATGAGCGTTCTCAGAATCCTTTTCCAGGACATGTTGCCGTATTCCGGGTTTTCAAACTCGCCAGAGTCGTCGATCATTCTTGACATCAGGCTACCTCGGGTAGTGCTTGCCGGACTTGTCGGCACCGCCCTTGCCGGTTCCGGTGTGACGCTTCAGGGAATATTCAGGAACCCCCTCGTGGACCCCTTTATCCTAGGCATATCTGCTGGAGCTGCTCTGGGATGTGCTTTGTCAATCGGATTCTTTTCTCATCTACCCTTACAGTTGATGGCGTTTGTCTTCGGCATGGCGTCTGTGTTGCTGACCTATAGCATCGCAAAGACACAAGGGGAGGTTTCGAGGCTTCCTCTCATCTTGTCCGGTGTGATCATGTCTGCATTCTTTACTGCGATGGTCTCTATCGTCAAATTCCTGGTCGATCCGCACAAGCTGCAGAGCATTGTGTTCTGGCTGATGGGTAGCTTCTCTTTGTCCGATTGGAAGCTGGTGAAAATAGCCGGTATCGGCATTGCCGCAGGTTTGCTACCGGTATTCCTGATGAGGTGGCGCCTCAATGCCCTCAGTATGGGCGAAAGCGAAGCGAAGAGCCTCGGGGTCAACGTGAAAAGAGAACGGATGATTTTTATAGCCGCTTCGTCGCTCGCGGTCAGTGTTGCCGTGTCAGTGAGCGGAATCATCGGCTGGGTCGGCTTGATGGTTCCCCATCTCGTGAGGATGACGACAGGACCCGACCACAAAAGCCTTGTTCCATTGAGCATGGCGGGCGGAGCGGCATTCATGATTGTCGCTGACACCTTGGCACGAAGCCTCACCAACTTCGATGTGCCGGTGGGCATCATAACGGCAATTACGGGAGCGCCCTTCTTCATTTATCTCATGAAGAAAGGCGGAAAGGAGAGCTGGGGCACATGATCGCCGTGACTGACATGCACTATCGGCACCCCCATGCTGCTGTGGCTGTGCTGAACGGTATGAGTTTCCAAGCGAAAAGCGGCCAGCTCACCGCCATCCTCGGGCCGAACGGTTCGGGCAAGACTACCTTATTCAAATGTATTTCGAGCATATGGAAACCCCAAAGGGGCGACGTAATGTACGGAGGAGAGAGCATCCTGGGCACACCTCATAGCAAGATCGCCCGAATCATCGCAGTTGTTCCACAAGAGCACGAGCCGCCTTTCCCGTATTCGGTGCTTGAAGCAGTGAGCATGGGAAGAGCCGCTCATTTAGGCATGTTCTCCGTTCCATCCCGCAGCGACTATTCCAAAGCGGAAGAGGCGATTGCGCGTGTCGGTGTGGCTCACCTCAAGGACAGGCCCTACACCAGGATAAGCGGAGGCGAGCGACAGCTCGTGCTCATTGCGCGAGCATTGGCGCAGGAAGCGCCCGTGATGCTCTTAGACGAACCGACTTCTCACCTTGATTTCAAAAATCAAGTGCTTGTTCTCAAAAAGGTGAAGGAGATCGCAGAACAAAGGAAAGTAACCGCTCTGATGACCATCCATGATCCGAATCTGGCTATGCTTTTTTGCGACCGAGTAGTGATGATCAACAATGGTTGTGTGGTGTCACAAGGTGCGGCGCATGAGGTCATAACCGAGGAGAATTTATCCCAGGTGTATGGGATTGATGTTTCGGTAGTTCCCGTCAATGGCTGGAGAGTAATTATGCCGAGGCTCTGCGAATCATGATCGAAGTCATGGGACTGGAAAAACATTACGGCAAGATACGGGCCGTCGAAAATCTCTCCTTTCGGATTGAACGGGGCAGCGTCTTCGGACTTCTTGGACCTAATGGAGCAGGCAAGACAACGACCATCAAGATGCTTACCACATTGACGAAGCCCGACGCGGGGCACTGCTTCATAGAAGGGCATGACGTAGCAAAAGATCCAGTGAAAGTCAAAAGACTTATGGGGGTAGTTCCCCAAGAAAACAACCTCGACCGCGAGCTGACAGCGTATGAGAATCTTTTGATCTACTGCATGTTACATGGGACGTCCGACCGTGAAACGAAGATTCGCTCGTGCCTGCAACTCGTGGATCTCTGGGATCGGCGGGACAGTGTAGTCATGCGATTCTCGGGCGGTATGCAGCGCCGTCTTCTTATCGCGAGGTCGCTTCTTACTGAACCGTCGGTCCTGTTCCTCGACGAGCCCTCGATTGGCCTTGACCCCCAGATCAGGCGGCAAATGTGGGACATCATCCGCAAGACTCGTATAGACGGCCGGACGGTCGTTATCACCACCCACTACATCGAAGAGGCTGAGGTGCTGTGTGATCAGGTGGGCATTCTCGCCAAGGGTTCGCTCATTGCACTGGACACGTCGAAGAACCTAAAGGCCACCGTAGGCGAGTATATCGTCGAGTTCGTTAACGGTGACGGCAAGCTCATTCAACGCATATGCAAGGACCGCGAGGAGGCTCACGGCGTTGCGCTCTGCCAGGACTGCTCCGTTACAATTCGAAAGTCCAATCTTGAGGACGTGTTCATAAAGCTCACGGGGGAGCGTATCGAATGATTGGACGAGACTGGTATCCCATTTTTCTTCGCGAGATGCTCCTGTTCAGGAGAAAGCTCCTCAAAGTCGGCTATCTCTTCTCCGCGATGCTTGTGCCGATCATCTATCTCCTTACTTTCGGCCTTGGCCTCGGGAGAAACGTGCAGATGCAGGGCACGGACTATCTCAGTTATCTGATTCCGGGACTCGTGGCAATGAGTTCCATGAACAATTCCTACACCTGGGTAGCCAATGCGCTGAATCTCAACCGGCTATACTTCAAAACCTTCCAGGTCTTCGTCCAAGCTCCCATACGGCCGTCGGCCATTATGGTGGGAGAAGTATTGGCAGGAATGGTGAAGGGGCTGTTTGCATCGGGCCTGATTCTTATTGTTGGATTCATCACTGCGAGAGATCTGTCGATCACTCCCCTTTTCGTGATGACCCTTCTGCTCAACTGTTTCCTCTTTGCCAGTCTCGGGGTCATCACCGGCATGATTGCCAAGTCTCATGAGGATACAGCCACATACAACAACTTCTTCATTCTGCCTATGGCATTCTTCGGCGGGACTTTCTTCCCGGTGGACAGAATACCGGAGCTGCTTCGCCCAGTGGTGTGGGTTTTGCCGCTCACCCATTCCAATGTTCTCATACGTCAGAATTCGCTGGATTGGGAGGGCTTGGTATCGTTGGTGATTCTTCTTCTCTATGCGATCGCTTTCTTCATCATCGGTTCCCGATTGATCAGAGACTACAGCGAATAGTCCAGGAGGTTGCCGTGCATATTTGCACAGTCATGTGGTCAAATTATCTGCCTCTCATCAAAGAGGCAGCAGATGAGCTGGGGATCACACTCACGTCCTTTTCCACCAAGCAACTGAACATGACTCCAGGTCTTGTCGATGAAGTGAAATCGAGTCTTCGTTCGGCGGACTGTATCCTTCTGTACCGGACGATGGAAGGATTCTGGGATGAGCTTGAGCCAGAAATCCGCGAGCTTCGCGACCACATTCCTGTAGTGGTGGTCGGCAGTGACCCATCATTCTGGGCACTCTCTTCCATCGCTCCAGAAACAGTTGCGACTGTGTACCGCTATATTCTCTTCAATGGGCGGGAAAACATGGCAAATATGCTGCGGTACCTCATGCACAGCCTGTTTGGTCAGGACATCAAATATGGCGAACCGGAAGAAGTGCCGTGGCAGGGCATATATCATCCTGCCGGTCCAGACCTTTTCCAGGAAACGGATGCCTACCTCTCCTGGTATAGAGACTGGCTTGGTGTGGAGCCGCTGCAGTTCGTGGGATTACTCTATCTGCGAACCGCTTGGGCTACCGGCAACCTTGATGTTGAACGTTCCCTTATTGCTGCTTTTGAAAGATTGGGCGTTGGAGTGATTCCCATCTTCATGTATCCGCTGAAAGATCCGGGACTCGGCAACCTTGGGGGAGTAGAGGTCATAGAGAATTTCCTCATTCGAGATGGCAAGCCCCTTGTAGAGGGCGTCATCAAGTTGACGGTATTCTTCCTCGGTAATTCCAGAGGAGAAATGAAGGCCGAGGATGCCCCATCGGGTATCGAGGTTATGAAACGGCTGAACATGCCTCTATTCAGCCCAGTGACATCGTATTACAAGAATGCTGAACAATGGCTTGAAGATCCGAGCGGCCTTGGCATGCAGGTGGCCTGGAGTATGGCCATGCCTGAATTCGAGGGCGTGATAGAGCCGATCATCATTGGTGCTGCACAAAACATAAGTCAGCCTGAGGAAGAGTCGTACGAGCCAATTCATGAGCGGATAGACCGATTCGCAAAACGGATTGAAGGGTGGCTTCATCTTCGGAAGAAGCCGAATCCGGAGAAGCGTGTTGCCTTCATTCTTCACAACAATCCTTGCGCATCAGTGGAGGCTACCGTAGGCGGTGGAGCGCATCTCGACACTCTTGAGACTGTCGCTGATATCCTAAAGCGCTTGGCTTCGGAAGGCTATTCAGTTCAGCCACCAGCCGACGGCAAGGATTTGATCGAAACCATAATGGATCGAAAGGCCATCTCGGAATTCCGGTGGACCACGGTGGAAGAGATAGTGGATAAAGGCGGTGTGCTGGCTATGGTCACGAAGGAACAGTACGAAGAGTGGTTCAACGAGCTGCCTGAAGCAGTGCGGGTCCGAATGGCCGATGCGTGGGGCAATCCACCGGGCGAGGAAAAAGACGGAATCCCCGCGGCGATGGTATACGACAACAAGATCCTTGTTACAGGCGTGCAATACGGGAATGCTGTGGTGTGCGTCCAACCCAAAAGGGGCTGTGCAGGGGCAAAATGCGACGGACAGGTATGTAAGATTCTTCACGATCCCGACGTGCCGCCTCCACATCAATATGTGGCGACTTACAAATGGCTCTCACGTGAATTCGGGGTCGATGCGATCGTGCACGTGGGCACTCATGGCAATCTTGAATTCCTGCCGGGAAAAGCGACCGGCCTTTCTTCAGGCTGTTTCCCGGACATCGGCATCGACACTATGCCGCACTTGTACATCTACAACGCCGACAATCCACCCGAAGGAACTATTGCAAAGAGAAGAAGCATCGCTGTTCTCGTGGATCACATGCAAACCGTCATGGTCAAAGGCGAGCTTTACGGCGATCTTGACCAGTTGGCTCGGCTGATCGATGAGTACCAACGGTTCCAAAACACGGAACCGGCTCGTGCCCACACTATTCAGCACATGATAATGGAGCAAGCAAAGACTC